>JAERSX010000750.1 GCA_016845285.1 Deltaproteobacteria bacterium
CCCCTGCTGTCCCCCGGCTCCCTGAAGGCACTCCCGGCCGTGCTGTGGGGCATGGACACGGGCACGCGGCTCACCCTGGGGGCCGAGTACCTGCCGGTGCGCGATCTGACGGTGCTCCTCGACTTCGCACTCTTCGGCGAGGCCTGGGCCGGCCATCACCTCCAGTCTCTCCTCTGGTACGCGCTCGGATGCGCGCTCTTCCAGCGCGTCGCGGCCAAGCTCCTGGGCGATGGCCCCCGCTCCGTGGCCGTCGCCGCCCTCTTCGCCGCCCACCCCGTGCACGTCGAGAGCATCGCCTGGCTGGCCAACCGCAAGGACTGCGTGTCCCTGGCCCTCTTCATGGCCACCTGCCTGCTCTGGCTCACCCGTGGCTCTGGTCTCGCACGACCTGCGCTGTGCGCCCTGCTGGCCCTCTTGGCCTTCTGGGCAAAGAACACGGCCGTCGTGCTTCCGGCCGTGCTCGTCCTGCTGACGGTGCACCAAGAAGGGCTTCGCCTGCGTGGCTCGTCCATCCTGGCCCTGGCGCTGCCCTCGGTGGCCATCGCGCTCGGCCTGGGCATCACCCTGGGGCTGGGCGAGATGGTGGGAATGTACGCGGCGCCTCGAGCCGATGACGCCCTGGGAATCGCACAGATCGATGTGCAGGTGGTGGCCCGCTACCTCGGCATGTTGGCGTGGCCGGCCAGCCTGGGGCCGCGCTACCCCGAGCCCGGCGTGGTCGGGTGGACGACCCCGGAGGTGCTCGCAGCGGTGGCCCTGGTGGGCGGTCTGGTCGCTGTGGGACTGGCGACCTGGCGCCGATCTCCCCTCGTCACCCTCGGCCTCGGCTGGTTCTTCGTGGCGCTCGTGCCCGTCATGCAGCTCGTCCCCATCCAGAACCTGGTGGCGGACCGCTACCTGCTGCTTCCCAGCGCGGGCCTGGTGCTGGCCCTGGGTGCTCTCCTTCCGACGAGCGGCACGGCCAGTCGCCCCATCGCGGGAGTCGTGGTCCTCGCGCTGATGGGACTCTGCTGGCAGAGCGCCCAGCAGAGCTTGATCTGGCGCTCGAGCCAGAGCCTCTGGGGCCACAGCGTGTCGCAGTACCCCGAGCTGGCACAGGGGTGGGCCGATCTGGCGGGCGCACAGTCCGACCAGGGCGATCACCTCACGGCACTGGCCACAGTCGACGCCGGCCTCCTTCGCCACCCCGACCACCCCAAGCTCCTGCAGAGCCGGGGCTACCGCCTCCAGGCTCTCGGTCGCACAGACGAGGCCGAGGCCAGCTTCCGAGCCGCGCTCGATGCCCAGCCCTCGCTGCGAGGAGCTGCCCACAACCTGGCGCTCATCCTCATCCGCTCCGGTCGCCTCGACGAGGCGGTGGCACGGGCAACCGAGACCACACAGCGCAACGCGCTCTACCCCCTCGGCTGGCAGGGCCTGGGGCTGGCCCACATGGAGCGCGGCGATCTCCCCGAAGCCGCCGCCGCCTTCTCGGAGTCCCACCGCCTCGAGCCCAGCGCGGCCGCGCCCATCTGCAACCTCGGCGCGGTGGGCTGGCTCGCCAAAGATCTCGACGCGGCAGAGCTGTGGTGGGGTCGTTGTCTCGTGATCCAACCCGACAACGATCAAGCGCGGCGCGGGCTCATGGCCATCGAGGCCCGACGCAGCCGCTGAGCCACCTCGTCAGAGCACCTCGTCCCAGCGAAGCTCTCTGAGCACTCCATCCCTCACCACCGTGACCCAGACCCGGTCGCTGGCCTGTTGGGCTGGATTGTCGAAGCGCAGCACGACGGGCTCACCATCGGCGCCGGCGTGGTCGAGACCAGAGGCATCGGGCCCCACTCGAGCGGTCCGGATGCGTCGACACACCTCGTCACGATCAGGACTGCCCTTGAAGCCATCGGTCGCCGCAAGCAGGACGCGGCCAGCCAAGTAGCCCTCCAGCGCCACGGGGCTCTGGCGCTGGCCTGGATCCGAGAAAGCGTGAGCTGGCAGCCCTGCGAAGTCGGCCAGCAGCGGGGCAGTGCCCCCGAACGGTGGCACCGCCGAGGTGATCACGACGCCTTCGGCGGCGTCACCCAGGGCGTTTACCAGGCCCCGTGCTCCCACGAAGCTGACGCTGACGAACAGGGTGGTGGGCATGTGGGAGCGGAGCATGCGGATGAGCTTGGCGCAGGGCAGATACGTTCCCCCGAGCACCACCACACGAGGCGGGCGAGCGCGCCGGTGCAAGGTCAGCGCCGACTCGGAGACCTCTGTGGTGTTGCGGGGGTAGCAGGTGGTATCGACCAGCGCTGGCACCACGGCCAGCCGGTCAGCGCAAGCCTTGCTGCGGGTGCCACGCTCGCTCGCGTCATGCACGTAGGCGAGCGCCCCTTGAGTAGAGGCCACGAAGGCACTGTGCACGGCCTCGCCGTAGCCGTCGTCTTGGATGAAGAGTGCGATGTCCTCGAGGGCCACGCCGTGAGAGAGCAGCGCTGCCCCCACCACGGCCAGCTCCTGCCTGTAGCTGGGGCGAAGGTTGAACACGGTCGGCGGGGCCGGCGCGTCACCGTCCGCTCCGGTGGTGCCACGCAGCATCTGGGCCCCCGTGAACGGCGCGAAGTAGGCCAGCCCCGCAGCCGTCGCCATGGGTACGGTCACCTCCGCGGTGGGGGTGCCCACATTGCCCACCACCGCCAGCACGGCGGGGTCATCGAGAAGGCGCTGCATGTTGCGGCGAGCGAGGTCGGGCCGGTAGCCATCGTCCAAGCAACGCAGCTCCAGTGGTGGCCCGCCAGGGAGCGCCTGGGCCGCGAGCGCAGCGCGCACCCCATCGCACATGTCGCGGCCCAGCTGGGCCGCCGGGCCGCTCAGCGCCGTCGTCATGCCGAGCACGACCGGCTCCTGCCCAACAGCACGCCGCGACAAGCCCAGAGCCGTGACCGCACCCAGGCCGCGCGCCAACACCCACCGGCGGCTGCGCCCGCTCACCAGAACACCACCATGGTGGCCGCATACAGCAACCCGAGGCAGACCGGCCAGAAGAGCAGCTTGGGCAGGGCGTTGTTGTACAAGCGCAAGAGCCTGGTGTGGGTGAGCGAGACGAGCAAGGCGTTGACCACCACGATGACCAGCGCCACGTAGGTCACGAAGTAGAAGTACTCGAGGTAGTTGATTCCCCGGTAGGCCACAGTGGTGCGCAGGTCGGCGTGGGAGAAGACCGCCACCAGGAAGAAGCCCGCCGCGGCCGTCACTGCGTTCATGGCGTTGAAGCCCCACCCGTCCGCCTGCACACGGTATGGACTCGTGAGCAGCAAGATGGTGAACAGCAGCACCAGGATGACCACGATTGGCAGGATGTAAGCCACCAGTGGTTGGAGCATCTCGCTCTGCACGATCACGTTGAGATGCAGTTCGGGAAAGTCGGTGACGTCCTCGAAGCTCGGATGGCCGAAGCTCGTGCCATAGGTCTTCTTGCGGTACCCGAAGAAGGTGCGCTCCACCTCCCACCCGGGCACCGCCAGACCGGTGCGGAGACCGCTGAGCGCTGAGGGTCGGGTGGACGTGTAGCTCTCCAGGTCTGGCACGAGGACCACGTCCTCAGCGAAGTCTTCGTGCCAGAGCTGCACCCAGATGTTCTCTTGGCCGAACGGGTAGCGAGAGTGGTCGAACTCTTGGTTCAGCAGCACATTGAACGACCAGATGATGCGCGTCTCGTCTCCGAGATCCTCACGGGACAGCTCCTCGATGGTGGTGTCCTGGCTCTCCGGCATCAGGAAGCCTCGTTGGAGGTCCGGGTCCAGGTTGTGCGCATACCGCTGCCACACGACGCCGGTGAGAAGCACCTCCTTGGCGCTGTGGAACGTGATGGACTGGACGAAGACGCCGGTGGGCACCTCCGCGGGCAGGCTCTCGCTGGCCGCCAGCGTGTCGCGAGCGTGAGTGTCGAGGTAGGAGCGCAGGCTCTGTACGTCGGTGGTCTGGGAGAAGTCGGCTGCAGGGTCAGCAGGTAGCTGCGTCGCCACGAACAGCGAGCTCACGATCGCGAACCCCAGGGTCAGTGACAGCGCCACATTGAGGTTGCTCCAGAACCGCGGCGATCTCAGCTTGTGGGCCGGCGGCGCTCCGTCCAGCTTGCTGAGGACCTCATGCTGCTCGGTCTCCTGCTCGGTCCAGGGGCCGTGTTCGGGCAGACGCCGACTTCGTAGCCACAGCCAGGTGCCGGCCAGTGCCCAGCTCGCCACCAGGAGCATCGCGAGCTGCAGCAGGCGAATCCTGCGCAGCACGTCATTGGAGGTGCCCAGATCGCTGACACTGCCCAACGACCATCCCGGAGCCGACGCCAGCGAGTGGTCCACGGAGATCTGAAAGGGGTGCCTCAGGGTGGTTCCCCCCACGGGCACAGCACACTCGGCGACTCGAGCAGGAGCCAACGGCCCGGCGACGGGCTCCAGGCTGCGAAACATCGCGGGCAGGCTGCTCGGGGAGCTGCAGCCGTCGAAGACGCAGTTCCGATCCTCGTGCACGAGGTAGCGGCCATCGGCGGCCAACCAGGTGTAGCCCTCGGGGCCCGTCTCGAGGTGCGACAACGAGGCCTCCACGACACGGAGATCTACATGTGCGTAGACGATGCCGACCCGTGGACTCGGCCCTGGGAGCTCGACTCGGCGGACGTACCGGGCGAGCGCCACGCTGTCGTCCTCGTCGCAGAGGCTGCCGATGAAGCCATCACGCTCGGCGTCGAGAGCCTGCTTCCACCAGTTCGCCCCCCCCGCACCAGCCTCCGGGACGTAGTCGTCGAAGTCGGCGATGGGAACCGACACCAGGGCGCCGTCCACCCGACGTACAGCCTGAGCGTACAGGCGCGGTACCGTCGGGTCCGAGCTTGGCGCGAAGGCCACCCCGAGCTCAGCCAGCAGGGGAT
>JAERSX010000751.1 GCA_016845285.1 Deltaproteobacteria bacterium
CCAGGGCACCGGCGACCCCGTGGCTTCAGGAATTCCAAATGACGTGCGCGCGGTTCCGCCCGGAGCGGTGCAGCTCTCGGCGGTGGGCCTGGCCGATCCGAGCCCTGTTCGCTTCGGCGGGGAGCTCCTCGTCTTTGCCACGGTCTACCCCCACGCGGTGAAGGGCTACGCCGGTGAGCCGCTGGCCCAATTCACCAGCATGGCGGGGCTCACCGTTCCCTTCGCGACGGTGGTGGGCGACGAGCTCTGGCTGCTGGCCCAGCGCAACGTCTCGGGCGGCCGACGGCCTGTGCTCGCCCGGTCGACCGACGGCCGCAGCTTCGGCAAGGCCAGCCCCATCGATCTCGGTGCGGCTGCACCCCGGAGCTGCACGAGCCCGGTGCTCGGGCCGACGCCCGATGGCTTCGTGCTCCTCTGTGTCGAGGAGACCAAGGCGTCCACGGCGCCCGCGGGGGGGGCGCCTTGAGCGGACCTCCACACATCGGCGACGCCGATCCGGACGAGGTCCCCACGGATCCCGGAGCGACGCCCACCGTCCAGGGAAGACCGGCCCTGGACATCCCGGAGGCAGGACCCATCCGGCGTCTGTGGATGGCCTTCGGGCGTCTGCAGGACCGCCTCGCGCGACCCGCGACCATGGCGGGCTTCGTGCTCCCGCCCCTCGTGCTGGCGGCGTGGATCCGGCTGGTGCTGGACACTGGGCGCTGGCCTGCGGGAGATGGCCCCCACGTGTTGGGCACCGCCATGCGCCTCTCCCAGCAGCTCCGAGACCTCGAGCTCGGCACCTTCGCGTGGTGTGTCAACTCGCTGCTCGGGCCCCATCCCCCGGGGGCCTACATGCCTGCGCTGGGCGCCTACACCGTGCTGGGCACCGAGTGGCGCGGGGTCCACCTGGTGGCCGGTGCGCTGGTGCTGTGGCTCTGCTGGGACGGGATCCGACGCCTCGGCGGTGGATGGGTCGGCGCCGTCTTCCTGGGGGCCACGGGTCTCGTCTGGCTCCAGGCCGAGTCCTACGGCATCGATCTGGTGGGCGCCGCTGTGGCCGTGCAGTGCCTGTCCTGGCTGGTGGCCAGCGACCGCCTGTCCCGCCCGCGCGCGGTCGTGGCCTGGGGCGCCTGGCTCGGGCTGGCTTTCGTGAGCAAGTACACCGCCCCCATGTTCCTCTGGGCCCCGTGCCTCGTGGCTGGCTTCTGGGTGCTCCGTCACCGCCGCTTCAAGGCCCTGGGGCTGGCGCTGGGCGCCTGGGTCGTGGTCGCGGGACCGTGGCTCTTCCCGCACCTGAGGCCCCTCCTCGACTACTTCTCTGCCAGCCAGGACAGCGCGCTGCTCACCAACAAGGCCCTGGTGACCGGCGCCTGGTATGCCCCCGAGAACGCGGGTTGGTACCCGGCGGCCCTCGCCGATGCCTTCGGCTGGCCCGGCCTGATCGCCCTCGTCGTGGGTGCCCTCGCCTGGCCGCGACGGCGTCAGATCATGGCTGGAGCCTGGATCGTCCCCCTCTCGGGTGTGGCGGGCGGCATGCTGGTGCTGATGCTCCAGAGTCAGCGGCAGGACCGCTACGCGCTGGTGGCCGTGCCCTTGCTGGCGGCCCTGGCCGGCTCGAGCCGGGTCCGCTTCTTGTTGGCGCCGGTGGGTGCCATGGGGCTCTACGGGGCAGGCATGGTGTTCTCGACCTGGACCGACGTGCCGGCCAGCCGCAGCTACACCCACGATCTGGCCTCCGCCGGGGCCAGCTGGCCCTGGGTCCACGAGGCCTACCAGCCCACCTCCTTCGATCCGACCGTCTGGAAGCTGGGCGAGATGGTGGACGCGGTGCAGGCTGCTCACGGCGTGAGCGGGGGCACCGCCGGGTTCTTGCTGGACGACAGCGGCGGCGCTCCGACCTTCGGCAATGTGCTCAGCAGCGCCGCCCGGGCTGGTCACCGTTGGCACGTGGCCACGGTCATGGTGCCCGACCGCGGCGGAAGCCCGGCGGTCTTCGTGGGCCCCTTCACCACCGATGACTGGCCCTCGCGCGCGTTCACCACCTTGCTGGCCATCACCCGCACCGACGATCGCGTGCGCGACGCCTGGCTCACCCAGGCGGGCCTGGTGGAGCAGAGCCGCTGGACCCTGGCCGGCGACAAGATCGGCCGCTTGTATGTGACCGCCGATGGTCAGCCCCTGGACCTCGTCGGCGGTGAGCTGCCCCCGGACACTCAGGGCGGCGGCCCGCCGTAGGACACGGGGCTCGGCGAGCCCTCAGGGGCAGGGGATCTCCGGGCTGCGGTGGACCTCTTCGCGGGTCCACCAGGCGTTGCTCCTCTCGCGCTCCTCGGGGCTGCTGAAGCGCGTGTCCCACATCACGAGCTGCACGGCGTCGGCGGCCTCGGCGGGCAGGTTGACGAAGAGAGGCGCGACCGCCTGGGGGTCCGTGCACAGGCGCTCGACCAGGGTGGCGACCCAGGTGGGGGTGCGTCGCTGGAATTGCAGCCCGTAGAACCAGAGCTGGAAGTCGACGCGGGGCTGGTGCGGGGTCACGAAGGGCGGGGCACGGTCCACGGGGCCGGCCTTCCAGGGATGCACCAGGGCCGTGCGGGATCCGCCGGAGATCACGTGGAATT
>JAERSX010000752.1 GCA_016845285.1 Deltaproteobacteria bacterium
GCAGTGGCCGTCGGCGTGCTCTCGGCCTGGCCCTTCCTGGACGCAGGGGCCCTGCTGTTCCGGGGGCTCGACACCTACGCCGAGCACTGGTCCTTCAACGGGGGCCTCTTCCAGCTCTTCGAGGCGATGTTCGGGACCTACGCCCGACCGGTCGCCATGGTGGTGGGAGCGGTCGTCAGCCTGGTCGCTCTGGTCCGCTATCGAGACCGTGCGCGGCTGATGCTCTGGGTGGGCGGGGCCTTCGTGCTTCTCTCGCCGACGGTTCATCCCTGGTACATCGCCTGGGCCTGGGTGCCGGCGCTCGTCTGCGGTGTTCGCGGCTGGACGGTGCTCGCGACGCTGGTGCCTGTCTCCTATGCTGCACTCGCCAGCTACGATCCCACCAGCAGCTCATGGGAGGAGCCCTCATGGCCCGTCTGGGTCCAGTACCTCCCCTTGCTCCTGGTGCTCCTGTGGGAGTGGTCGCGGCAGCTGACCCGGCCGGGGCCTTGGGACGGTGGCAGACCGAAGCGGCTGTCGCCGTCGCCATCCCCGACCTGACCCGTCCCCTCGACCCGCGACCGGCGCTCGTCGCTCTGCAGGAGAACCTGAGGGGTCCCACCACGGTGGTCGTGGGCCTGGGGCTGCACCGCCCGCTGAGTGTGGCCGAGCTGGCGCCCTTGCACGCCTGGTCGCCCGTGCAGCACGACCCCGACGACTGCGTGCAGACCGAGGTCATCGACGGGATCCAGGGTGAGGTGGGACGACCGCTGGCCGAGGCGGACTGGTCGGTGAGTGTGGGTGTGGCCGAGCTACATCAGTACGCCGGGGTGTCTGGTGGCCACAAGGGCGTGGCCGTGGGGTGTGGAGGCCGAACCACCCTCGCCGCTCTGCACGCCCGTAAGCGGGTCCTCGACCCGGCAGTCACCCTGGGCACGGTGGCGGGCAACCCCTTCCGCACCGCCGTGGATGGCCTCGGGCAGGCCGCGGGATGTCGCCTGGCCTTGGTCTGGGTGCCGGCCTGCCAGCTCTGGTTGGCGGGAGAGCCTCGCGCGGTGGTTCGGGAGGCTGCCGCGCGCATTCGACCCTGGGTCTCCGTGGAGCGTCCGGCCCCTGGCGCGGTGCTGTCGGTGCCCTCCGCCAAGGCCTCCAGCTTCTACCAGGCGAGCCGTGCGTTGACCTACCTGGCGTTGTCACCACGGCCACCGCTCGAGGAGGGCGCGGTCCTGGCCATCGAGGCAGCCTGCCCCGAGGGGCTGGGGCACGAGGTTGGATTTCGCCGAGCCTTGCAGGACACGGAGCCACCCTGGGGAGCCTTGCTGACGGGGCCGGAGCCAGTCGGTGCGGGGGCCCAGCGTGCCGTCGTGTTGGCCAAGGTCGCACAGCGATACCAGATCCGGGTCTACGGCTGCGCACAGCCGGCGGCCCTGGAGGCGGTCGGCATCGAGGCCACCGCCCTTCCCGCCCCTCGTCCCACGGGTTGGCTCCGAGTCGACTCGCCCTTCGTGCGCCTGCCGCAACTCGTGGAGGCCGCGTGAACATCGGCATCATCGTGTGGTTCTTTGCCTGCACCGGCGCAGCGCCTCCGCCCAGCGATCGAGACCACTACCTGGCGAGTGTGGAGCTGGCTTCCACCGACCCGGGGGCGGCCGCGGAGAGCTGCGCGCAGATCGAGGATGCTGCTCTCGCGGGCGAGTGCCAGAGCTTCGCGGCCGTCGCTCTCGCCAAGGCCGGCGGGGAGGCCCTTCCCGTGTGCGAGTCCGTGCGCGATCCCGTCTGGCGTCAGTCCTGCCGCTTCGAGGTGGTCGATGCCATGGCGCTCACGGGCGATGAGGCGATTGCCGCCTGCCAAGACGCAGGGCAGTGGAAGGAGCGCTGCCTGAGCCACGCCATCCAGCGCGAGCTGAGCCGTGCTGCGCCCCGGTTCGGTCTCGGGCAGGAGCTCGAGCTCACGGCCTGGATCGAGGAGCGGGTGGTGGCGTACGGCCTTCAGAGCACGCGGCCCGACTATGCGGGTGAGCAGGTGGCACGGGTCATCGCCCGGCGTCGCTCGCGTACCGGACCCGCACGCACCTTCTCCCGAGCGGAGTGCGGGACAGCGGCGGACAGCGTGTGCCAGGAGGCCTACCGGGTGATCGTGCGCGAGCGCGACCAGGGACGGCGCATCAGCCAAGGCGTCTGTGCCGGGACGGTGGACAGCGCATCGGTGGCGGCGGCTGGTCTGCCGGGCTGGGAGGCAGATGTGGCCGAGGTGGTCGAGGCTGCCTGGGTGCAGATCTGTCGCGAGGCCAGGGGACCCGGCAGCCGCTGAAGGGGCCCTCAGCCGCCGAGGGGTGGGAGGCCTTCGACGGTCACGGCGCCGGCGCCCGCTTGCGCGGTGATGTGGCGCCCAGAGGTGGCGTCTGCGGCGATTCCGTCCAGGATGATGACTCCGGCGCCTGCCTCGACATCGAGATCGTAGGCTCCGGGAGGCACGGTGATCCAGACATCGCCAGCGCCCACGGTGGCGTGGAGGTCGACGGGTGGCTCCTCGAAGTGTGCGTCGACGGCGCCCGCACCCGTGGCCAGCCAGACCACCTCGCTGTGCAGCATCTCGGCGGTGAGGTCGCCCGATCCCAGCTGGGCTTGCACGGGGCCGTGGAGCTCCCAGACGCTGAGGTCGCCGGCGCCGAGCTCGATGTCCACCTCGACGTCCGGGGGAACCTGCACCCAGAGGTCGCCACCGCAGATGCTGACACCACCGCAGCGGTACTCCAGGTAGAGCACGTCGCCCTCGAGGCGTGGGCCCAGGTCCTTGGTGGTCAGCCCGCCCATGTCGATCTCGACCACGACCTCGCCCGGAGGCCCGACCCCGACGGTGACATCGCCCTTGCCGAGGTTCATGACCACGGTGGAGACATCCTGGTTGACCACGTAGCGCTGGTCCTGGGCGACGACACAGGCCGACACGGGCGCGAGGGTGAGCAGGGCGCAGGCAACGCGGCTGGTGGTGGGCATGGCTCTCTCCGTGACGTCCTTGAGACACCGGTCTCGCGGGGGTGCGAACCCGTGGCGCACGAACGTCCACGAGCTGGCTTGGGATGCCGAGACCCGGGGTGCTCAAAAATGGGTTGACAGCCGTGACCTGTCAGGTCACTATGTAAACTGACAGGTGTCGGGCTGTTTGAAGCAATGTTTAAAGCTGGTGATCGGGCCAGTATGGGTGGGCTATGTCTGAGCGTCACGTCTTCTTTGTCCTGGCGGCACTGACCGCCTGCACTCCGGAGTGGCCAGGTGGCCACGATGACCGGGCGATGAAGCCCCCGCCGGCCCCTCCTCCCGAGTTCTGGACGGATGACGAGCTGGACGGCATCGCCCTTGCGCGGAGTGGAGAGGCCCCCGAGGTACAGGTCGGAGAGCTGTCGAAGCACAGTGTGGCTGCCTGTGGCTGGAGCCTCGATGTGAAGCAGTGGAGGCACGTGGGAGACCGGGCCACCAAGGCGGCCGGGATCGGGCGTGCTTCCCCCCTCGAGCTGCTCTTGGACGGGGAGCCACTGCAGCGTCGTCACGGCAGCAACGTGCTCTCCGAGTGTGTGGGTCAGTATGTGCAGCCCAATCGACAGCTGATGTTCAGCCTGCCCTCTGGCATGGCGAAGGCAGAGGTCGAGACGGCCGAATGGACGGTGCGCTTGACGCCCGAGCTGCCCCTACGGACCGCGGAAGGCGAGGAAGTCTTCTGGGTCTACCCGGGCACGCAGCTGACCTTCACGCTGCCCGCCGAAGAGACCTTCGAGGTGGAGGCCGAGCTGGTGAGCTT
>JAERSX010000753.1 GCA_016845285.1 Deltaproteobacteria bacterium
CCTTCGACAGCGGCGGCTGGGACGGCAGCTCGAGCGTGACGGACGACGAGGACTGCGACGACGAGGACGGCACGGTGTACCCCTCGGCCAGCGAGGTCTGCGACGGTCAGTACAACGACTGCGACGACGCCGGCTACGACGCCAGCGGTGCCCCCGACGAGGAGGCCGATCTCGACGGCGATGGCGTGGTGGAGTGCACCTTCGACAGCGGGGGCTGGGACGGCAGCTCGAGCGTGACGGACGACGAGGACTGTGACGACGACGACGAGGACCAATTCCCAGGCGCCGACGAGTACTGCAACGAAGAGGACGACGACTGCGATGGCACCGTCGACGAGGACGATGCGGTCGACGTGATCACCTGGTACACCGACGCAGATGGCGACGACTACGGGGTGGATGATGGCAACGACATGGTCGCGTGCGAGCAGCCGAGCGGGTTCGCCGACAGCACCTCCGACTGCGACGACGACGCCGACGACGTGAACCCTGGCGAGGCCGAGCAGTGCGACGGTGTCGACCACGACTGCGACCCAGAGAACGACTCGGACAACGGGGTCTACGGGAGCGGCTCGGACTGTGCCGCCGTGGACTGCCAGGACATCCTCGACGATGGCTCGTCCTCGGGGGATGGCCAGTACTACGTGGAGGGACAGTCGGGCGACGTCTTCAACGTGTACTGCGACATGACCCTCGATGATGGGGGCTGGACGCTCGTGGCCTCTGTGGTCAACGAGGCCAACGTCTCGAGCTCCCACGACCGCAATTGGAACAGCTACGAGATCTGGACCGACGAGACGACGATGGGGTCAATCTCCAAGCGCCAGGAGGCCGACTTCAAGTCCGAGGCCTTCTACGACGTCACCGGTGACGACTACCTCGTCGTCACAGACACCTACTCCTTCGCCTTCTACGAGCTCCTCGACGACCTCGACCTCGCCGGCTTCATCGAGTCCGCGTACGACAGCGACGATTGCTCTGAGACCTTCCTGGCGTCTGGGGCCGACTGGTCTGACGGGCTCAGCAGCGACGAGGAGAGCGTCTTCAGCTTCGTGGTTCGCCCCCTCGACTACAACAAGAGCAACTGCTTCCCCAAGGGCAACGAGAACGCCATCATCGGCCACTACATCACCGAGAAGCACGCGGGCGGACCGGGCAACACGCCCAAGGGGTACCCGACCTGGATGGACTACGACAACTCGTTGCTCTCGCTCGGCTACATCAGCCCATCGACCTGCACGGCTGGGGCCTACCCCTGCAACGATGCCGGGTACATCCAGGACTACTCGACGGTGGCCTACCCAGTCACCAACAAGGTCGTCTATGGCGAGATCTACGTTCGCCGGAGTCCCTGAGGCGCTCCTCGGCCAGAAGGGCTGTGTGCTGTGGTTCACCGGCCTGTCGGGCTCCGGCAAGTCCACCGTCGCTCGTCGCGTCGAGGCCAAGCTCGTCAAGCGGAACAAGTTCTGCTACGCCCTCGACGGCGACAACCTGCGCATGACCAACGGCCTGAACAGTGACCTCGGCTTCCTCGAGGGGCGCGGCGTCCTGAGCTGAACGCTTGCGACTGAGGTGGAGTCGGTGGCGCGCTAGACGCGCTGCCCCACTGCCACGAGGTGTTCGGCCAGGGTGTCGAGGGCCTCGGAGCGAGCTTCGAACCAGCGCGTCTCGGCCGCGTCGACCAGGGCCACGCCCGCGTCGAGGCGGCCGATGACGTTGGCGAAGACCAGGTCGCTGGCGGTGCGCTGGAGCTGGCGGCGGGCGATGCGCTCGACGACGGTCCGCTCGCTCTCTGGCGCGGCTGCCTTGAAGCTCACGAGGTGCAGACGCGGCCCCCATCCACGCACCTGATCGAGGATCTTGGGGGCGGGCCGCAAGCGCAGCACCAGCTCGGCCTGGCCCGATGGGATCTTGCTGTCGTCGGCCCGTGCCTCGTAGTCGCCGACAGCGGCGGCATGCACCACGACCCCGTCGGGGTGTGCGGCCACCCAGGCCTTCAGGCGAGCCTCCAGGTCTCGGGTGCTTCCGAAGGTCGAGCCGGGGAGCTTGGGCCCTCGCAGGCGGGCCTCCTGGCTGCCCATCAGGTGCACGGGGCCCCCGGCGGCCGCGTAGGCACGGGCCAGGGTCACCCCAGTGGTGCCGCTCGATCCGGCCGACAGGTAGCGGATGGCGTCGATGGGGTTTCGAGTGGCGCCGGCGGTGACGAGCAGGGGGCGCATCGGAATTCCGAGGGGGGAGAGTCGGCCTCCGCTTGACGCGACACGCTACGAGGGTTCGGCCCACGGTGACCACTCCGCGCTAACCGGCTCGGGAGGGGAGGCCTCATCGCTCGAAGGACCGCCTCGCCGCTCTGGCTGATGTCGCTCGTGGGGGCGGCGGCTCTGTGGAGTGCTCCGGCATGGTGGCAGGCGCAGCCCGTGGGACTCGCCGGAGATGAGTGGGCCTGGCGCCTGCTGGGTGACCTACCGTGGACCGAAGGCGCCTTCGCGGTGATCGCGTGGGCAGGAACCTTGCTGCTCGGCCCGATCTGGGGC
>JAERSX010000754.1 GCA_016845285.1 Deltaproteobacteria bacterium
GTCCAGGGCCGCCGAAACGGCGGCGGCAGCGCGGCGGTGAGCACCCCTGGCCAGGCCGGCGAGCGGGAAGCAGAGCAGGTGGCCTCGGCCGTCCGCAGCGGCCGACGTCCCGAGGTGCAGGAGCGGAGGCCGGCCCGGGTCTCTCGCAAGCCCTGGTACAGCCACGTCGGCGACTTCTTCGTGGGTGCTGGCGAGGGCCTGGTCGACACCGTCAAGGGCGTCGGAACCCTCGCCTGGGGCACCTTCAAGCTCACGTCACCCATCGTCTGGCTGGTGGCCCCCGAAGAGACCGCCAAGACCTGGAACAACCTGAAGAACACGGTCTCCGCGGTCGCCGACAACCCGTGGTTGATCTGGGACACCTTCAAGGAACCCTTCGTCAAGGACTGGAACGAGGGCCGCCCCGGCGCAGCCATCGGCCGCGGTGTCTTCGAGGTGATCTCGCTCATCTTCGGAGCCAAGGGCCTCGACAAGGTGGCCAAGGGCAGCAAGCTGGCGGGCGTCGCCGACGACCTCGGCAAGATCGGCGGCAAGCTCGACGAGGTCGGCGATGTGGGCAAGATCGGCGGAAAGGCCGACGAGCTGGGAGACGTCGGAAAGGTCGGCGACAAGGCCGACGAGCTGGGCGACGTGGGCAAGACCACGTCGAAGGCGAGCCACGGTGTGGACGTCAGCAAGGCTGGCGGAAAGATGGACGACTTCGGCAAGATCAAGAGCAAGGGCGACGTGCCCCAGCACTACCGCTCCGACAAGCGCTTCGACGATCTCTCCAACGACCCCGCCCATGGCAAGGTCACGCCCACCGGCCTCAAGGAGGCCATGTCGGGCCTCGAGGCCGAGAAGGCAGGCGTGCTCAAGGGGCCCATCAAGCGGGGGCCCAAGGAGATCGAATTCTACGACGCCGACGGCGTGCCGTGGGATGTCAAGACGCCGCCCTCACCAGGAAGTGGTGCGAAGTGGAAGTTCAACGCCAACAAGTCCGGAAAATCAATCCTCAAGCAGCTCAAGAAGACGGCGGTCAACGAGACCACCGGCAACGCAGACAAGGTACGCGTGCTCCTCGACTCCACCTACATGAAGCCGGATGACCTCAAGGCGGTCATGCAGTATCTGGAGAAGAACGCGACGCCCGAAGAGCTGTCGCGCGTCAAGCAGGTCAACGTCAAGCTGTGAGGCCCGCCGTGTCCGACCGCACCCCCCTCTCCGACTCCGAGCTCCAACGCCGCATCGCCGGCTCCCTCGATGGCGACATCGGCATCGTGGACCTCAGCTGGCAGGCCTTTCCCAGCTCCCAGCTCGGGGGTCGCAGCCTCCAGGGCGCCCGCCTGCAAGGGGCCGATGTGCATGGCTCCAGCTGCGTGGACTCGAACTTCAGCGGCGCCGACTTCGACCGCGCCCTCGCCTCCGGTGTGGACTTCACCGGGGCCACCCTCGTCAAGACCGAGTTCTACGAGACCGATCTCCAGCGCTGCTCCTTTCGCAACGCCAACCTCGTGCGAGCCGAATTCGACAGCTGTGATCTACGCGGAGCCGACTTCACCGGCGCAGACCTCACCGGCACCGACATCACCGACTGCGACCTGCGCGGCGCCGTGCTCCCCGAAGCACAGCGAGCCGCCGCCGACATGAGCGGCAACCGCGAAGCCTGAGCGCCTGGCGCGACCATCGCTTGCAAGACTAGCGGAACTGCACACATCTGGTCGAAAACGACCCACTATTTGTGCATAACTGACATTGTGCTCCGGCCCTCTTCGCGTCACCTTGGGATCACCACACCGGAGGCCCCATGCGTCGCGCACTCATCTGCAGCCTGGCTGCCCTGGCGGCCCTCGTCGCCCACTCCCCCGAGGTCCGCGCCTTCTGCGGCACCTACGTGGGCGGCTCGGGAGAGCTCTACAACAGCGTGAGCCGCGTGGTCCTCGCCCGCTTCGACGGGCGCACCACCATCACCATGGCCAACGACATCACGGGCGACACCACCGACTTCGCCGTCATCGTGCCCGTGCCCGACGTGCCCGGCGCCGACGATGTCGCCGTCGTCGACCCCGACGTCATCGACCGCTTCGACACCTACAGCGAGCCCCGCGAGGTGAGCTACCGCTGCGAGGACTTCTACAGCGACGAGTCCGATGCAGACACCGACTCCGACACCGACTCCGACACCGACGCCGACACCGACGCCGACACCGATGTCGACGTCGAGGCCCAGTACATCGTGGGCGAGTACGACGTGGTGATCCTGTCGGCCGACGAGTCGGGCAACCTCATCACCTGGCTCAACGACAACGGCTACGCCGTGCCCACCGCCTCGGAGGCCCTGCTCCAGGAGTACATCGACGGCGGCAGCAACTTCTTCGCCGCCAAGGTGGACGCGGATGCGGAGATCGAGAGCGGCGACATGCTCTCGCCGCTGCAGATCTCGTATGAGGCCGACACCTGGGCCCTGCCCCTGCGCCTGGGCACCCTGAACAGCCCCGGCTCCCAGGACCTCATCGTCTACACGCTCAACGACTACAGCGAGGGCGAGGCGGGCATCAGCACCTATGACGAGGCCACCGTCGAAGACGGCTGTATGTACGATCACACCGAGGAGCACGACTCCTTCGAGAGCTGGTACACCGACCGCCTGGCCACGGCCCACGAGCAGCCCGGCCTCAATT
>JAERSX010000755.1 GCA_016845285.1 Deltaproteobacteria bacterium
ATCCCGACGAGGTGCAGCTACGCCTCTCGGGTCTCGGCGGAGAGGAGTGGGACTGAGGCGGCAGCCTTCGGCCGCGACCCACAGGTCAACCGGGTACCAGATCTCGCCGTCAAGACGTTAGCAGGGACCGTCAGGAGGCTCCGTGACCCAGAAGTCCAAGGTCGCCATCGTTCGCACCAACCCCCGCGACGTGGTCGACGACTACGGCAAGGTGATGGATCTGGCCGAGTACCGCGAGGTCCTCGACCCGCAGGCCACCACCATCCTCAAGAACAACATCTCGTGGCACATGCTCTACCCGAGCGCCAACACCACGCCCTGGCAGATCGAGGGCGTCACCCGCAAGCTGCGGGCTGACGGCTTCACTGATCAAGTGGTGGTCGAGAACCGAACGGTGGTCACGAAGGCCAAGAAGGGCGAGCGGCTCAACAACTTCACCCCCGTCCACGAGAAGTACGGCCTGCCGGTGAAGTACAACTTCAATCCTGCAGACATGCGGTGGGTGACCTACGAGCCCAAGGGCCCGATGCTGGTCCTCGACAAGATCTTCCCGAAGGGCATCCGGATCCCCGACTACTTCTTCGGCAAGAACGTGGTGCACCTGCCCACGGTCAAGACGCACATCTACACCGACTACACCTGCTCGATGAAGAACGCCTTCGGCGGGCTCCTCGACAAGTCGCGGCACTACACCCACTCCCAGATTCACGAGACCCTCGTCGATCTGCTGCGCATTCAGCAGGAGATCCAGGCGTCGACCTTCTCTGTGGCTGACAGCACCACCGCGGGCTCCGGTCCAGGCCCCCGCACCATGACGCCCGTGGTCAAGGACCTGATCATCTCGGGTGCCGACCAGGTAGCGGTGGATGCAGTAGCCGCGAAGCTCATCGGCTTCGACCCCATGGACGTGCCGTGCATCCGTCTCGCTACCGAGGCCGGACTCGGCAACGGCCACCTCGACGACATCGAGGTCGTCGGCGACATGGACACCGCCGAGGTCAAGCGAACCAACTGGGACTTCGTGGTGGGCGACAACGCGGCCAGCAGGGTGGGCGACCTCTTCTGGTTCGGCCCCATGAAGCCTCTGGCTCGCCTGATGTTCCAGACGCCCATGGTGAACGCCTTCATCATGGGGAGCTTCGTCTACCACGACTACATCTGGTACCCCTCAGCAGGGCGCAAGGTGGTCGACAAGTGGCTCCGCGAGACCCACTGGGGCCAGCACTTCCTGTCGTACGGCAATCCCTTCGCCGACGAGCAACGGGAGCGTACGGGACTGCTGAAGCTGCTGCCACGGTTGGCCTGAGCGTCTGCTCGGGCGGCAAGCCGCTCAGTAGGGCCCACACTCCATGTCGACCAGCTCGGCGAAGGCCTCTGCGACGGCCTTGCCCACAGGCCCTTGGCCGGCCGCAGGCGCATCATCCAGCTCCGAGATGGGGATGAGCTCCTTCAGCGTGGAGCTGAAGTAGAGCTCGTCGAGTGACTCGAGGCGGAGCGGGTCTTCGGATGTGGGGATGCCCGCCAGCTCCGCTGCATCGAGGAGTGCACCGCGTGTGATGCCGTTGAGGATGCGCCCGTCAGCGGGGGGCGTGCAGAGGACACCCTCTCGGACGGCGAAGACATTGCTTCGTGTGCCCTCCAGGGCGAACCCATCGGGGTCGACCCAGATGACCTCGTCCGTGCGGGCGCGGGCGCGGGCAGCGTAGGAGAAGGCCCGGCTGCAGTGCTTGGTGGCCCCCACGCCCGGCGGCACCTGCCAGGTCGCAGTGGCCGCGCGCAGACGGCCGGGCTGCGGTGGCACCGGTGCGGCACGAACGAGCCGGAGACCCGAGGGCGTGATGGTGATGCGCACCATTGCCTCGTGCCCGGCGGCGCACACCGGAGCCAGGGCCCGCGCCACCTCCTCGGAAAAAACGGGGAAGGCTACTGGCGACATCCCGAAGAATTCAAGACTCGCGGTGAGGCGCGCAGCGTGCTCCTCCACTCGGAAGGGGATCCCCCGGTAGGTCCGAAGCGTCTCGAACACCGCCAGACCTCGCGTAACCCCGACCTCATCCACATCAATTATGGCCTTCCCATCGGGGCTATCGACCCCATTCACGATCACCGAACGCATGCGTTCTCCTATTCCAGGCGACCTCACTCGTTCTTTACGAGGAGGAAGCAACAGTTCTGTGACACACTCGCGTCGCACCGACAGGGGACTCGTCCCCACCCTGTAGCAGAGGCGCAGCGAACTGTCTTCAGGTCGCAGCTCTTGGCCCGATTGACGGGTCCGCGGGTCACGACCCACCCGCGCTGCTCAGCGCTCTCCCAGCGAGAGCGAGCCTGGTTTTCCTGTCACCGAGTCCTGTGGAGATTCCCCGATGAACCGTCTGGTTGTGCTGCTGCCGCTCTCCGCCATCGCCTGTGCCACCCACACCGAAGAGGATGCAACCGCGCCCCAGCTCTTCGACACCGAGGCGTACATGGAGCAGGAGGTCCTGGTCCGCATCGACGACGGAGACGATGGCGTCGCACGCATGCAGCTGAGCGACCAGTTCGGCCTCGCCGAGCTCGAGCACAACGAGACGCTGGGTGTGGCTCGACTCCTCATCGACGACGACGTTCGCTCGGTCAAGCAGGTCATCCAGACCCTCGAAGACGACCACCGCGTGGTCTACGCAGAGCCCAACTACCTGGCCAAGAGCGCGGCCATCTCAAACGACGACTACGTCGGATACCAGTGGCATCTCGACCAGATGAACGTCGCCGAAGCCTGGGGCTCCGTGGACGGCTCCGGTGTCACCGTGGCAGTGCTGGACACCGGCGTCCGCGACGGCGGACCCGACGGCATCGCGAACCTCCTCGACGGCTACGACTTCTACTACGGCGACAGCGACCCCACCGACAACGACGGTCACGGCACCTTCGTGGCCAGCCAGATCGGACAGCGCACCAACAACGGCACCGGGCTGGCCGGCGTGGCTCCCGGGGCCAGCATCCTCCCCGTCAAGGTCATGAGCGACAACGGCTACGGCGACATCAACGCCATCTCGAACGGTGTGGTCTGGTCGGCGCAGCAGGGTGCCGACGTCATCAACATGAGCCTGGGCAGTGCCTACAGCAGCCAGACCATGAAGCAGGCCGTGGACTACGCGGCGAGCCAGGGCGCCGTCGTCGTGGCCGCCACCGGCAACGAGTTCTCCAGCCGTGTTGGCTACCCCGCCGCCTACGACAGCGTGTTCGGTGTGGGCGCGACCCGCTACGACGGCGGGCGTGCCGGCTACTCCAACTACGGCTCCGGCATCGACTTCATGGGCCCCGGAGGCGACCTCTCGCGCGACCAGAATGGCGACGGCTTCGCCGACGGCATCGTGGGAGAGACCATCGAGGGTGGGCAGTGGACCTACACCATCTGGGAAGGCACCAGCATGGCCAGCCCCAATGTGGCCGGTGTGGCCG
>JAERSX010000756.1 GCA_016845285.1 Deltaproteobacteria bacterium
ACCCCGACGTGGCACTCTCGCTGTCTGGCTCCTTCATCACCAAGAACCACTTCGCTGCACGAATCATTGCCGACGTCGCCAGTGGTCTCAGCAGCGACAACACCATCGCAGCACACACCAACGATGCCCTGCGACTGGAGAGTCATCTCTATGTCCCAACGACTCTGAGTGCTTTCCCGTTGCTGCATGGCATCTCACAGGAAATCACATGGTCTATGCAGACTCGACCATCGAGCCATGCGCCACGACGGCCCTCATGCTTACGTTGATATCGAGTGGTACATCACCTCGGATGCTCGCCTGATTGCAGCAGGAACGGAGACGGAACCGATCACCTCTACATGAGTGAGCAAGGCTCCAGGAGAGTGGAGCGGCGTCGTTTTCAACGGATCACCCAGCAGTCCGCCCCCGTGAGCGAGGTCGATCATGTGCTCATCGAGTACGGCGGCAAAGACATGTGGAGTGGAAGTGGGCAAGGAAACATCACGTTCCACAACGACGCATTCGCTCAGCTGAGTACCGTGCATTTGAACCAGAGCGGGGCCTACAGTGCGGTCTGGGCTCTGAGACCACACGATGGCGCTGCGGGGCCCTGCACTGATGTCTACGTAGATGGTGGCCAATACCCATTCACAGGTGTCGGAGCAGGCACCTTCGATGAGCTGAATGGCAACGTCTGCGTCGCACCGAATTGAGGTGTGGGCATGGAACCGCCGACTCTTGGCGGAGAGGTCGGAGTGGCGTGAGCAGCCCGTCAGGCTCGAGCGGCAGGAGGGGCGTCAGGCTATCTTGAGTGTGGCTTCGCACACGGGAGTCGCCATGTCCTTCCAGGTCCTGCGCTTTCTCACGCTCCTCGCGTCGGTCGGGATCAGCGCGGTGGCCTGCAGCGACTACGAGCTGGGCAAGCAGACCAAGGGGGAGGACCTCGACGCCCGCCTCGTCGTCGACCCGGAGATCATCGACTTCGGTCAGATGGTGTCTGGGGACACGGCTTCGGAGGTCGTCAGCGTGAGCGCCGAGGGGACCGTGGGTTTCCGGCTGGGTGAGCTCGAACAGACCGGGTCGGGCGCCTTCACGGTCACCTGGGATGGCGACGGCGAGATGCTCCAGCCTGGTGAGACCCGCGATCTCATCGTGAGCTACGAGCCCGTCAACCTCGAGGACGAAGGGCTCTTGCGACTGGATTCCGACGCGGGCGAGGGGGCGGTGCAGCTCTACGGGAGCATTCAGTTGCCCGCCATCTCCATCGACCCCTCCTCCATCGAGCTGCTGAGCAGCAACGGTGAGACGGTGGAGGGCAGCGCGTGGGTCGAGAGCATCGGCAGCGCGCCCCTGGTGCTTGGCACCTGGATGATCGATGAGACCGAGGCCTTCGAGGCCGAGCTCGACACGCCCGTCAGCCTGGAGCCCGGGGAGGGTGTCTGGCTGGACGTGTGGTTCACCCCGCCCGAACCCGGCACCTGGACGAGCAACGTGACCATCGCCACCAACACGACCTCGGGGCAGGCCATCGTGCCCATCCTGGGTGAGTACGCGCCCCCCTGCCTGGGGCTGTCGGAGGCATGGGACCGGGGGATGCTGGACATCTCCATGGGCATCGGCTTGGACATCATCCTGGCCAACAACTCCGAGGTCTATGACATCTGCGTGGACACCTGGTACGTGTACCTGGGTGTGTACACACAGGACGCCGCGGCCGGCGACCCACACTTCGACCCGGGCGCCGACTACCCCATGGGCACCATCACCATGGCTCCTGGAGACGAGCACAACTTCAGCTACGGCCTCGTGGACTCGGATGCGTGGTGGTGCATCGAGGAGCTGCAGATCACGCAGATCACGACGTCGTACGAGTTCGCCGGCTACCGCGTCCCCGACGTGCTCCTCGACCTCATGCTCCAGGGCGACCAGGACGGCATCTGGCTGTGGATCGCGAACAATCCCACCATCTTGGTCGGCCGGACGACGCACTACCTCGACCTCTCGCTGGAGGCCCCGTCTGGCTTCGTGGAGCTGGAGACACGCAACCTGGGTCGCGTGGACGGCTCCGGCTGGATCGAGGAGCACGTGCCCAGCGGCTACGTCGCCACCGGCTTCAGCGTCGATCCGGACGCCAGCGAGTCCGACGGAGACGGCGGCATGATCTACCGTTGGTCCCTGGACTTCGCCGGCGCCGTGGACACCGACATCGATGAGCACACCGTCTACGACGTCCAGACCATCTCGTACACCCTCCTCGTCACCGATGACTCCCTTCAAGGACGGCAGATGCTCCCGGAGCCGACGGCGCTGTGGATGGACACCGACGGAGAAGTGCACGGCGCCACCGGAAGCCCCCTGGTGATCGAGCTCCACTAGGCGCCCGGCGCGCGTTCTCGGCGACCTCGGGATGCTCGACCGAGCGACAGAGCACAGACCCATGGTCGCCTCTTCCGGTCCCAGACAGGCGCTCCGTGGTGCTATTGTGGCGCCGCGCCAGCTGCTTCTTCACGCCACCACCGGTACGGGATCAATCTAAGCTCTGCTTCCTCGTCCGAATCTCGAGGAGCGCCTTCGACTCGGAGGTCCCATGTCCTGGTTGACGATCCTCGCACCGCTCCCCAAGCCGCCGAAGAGCTGGCGTGACCTGCCGCATGTCGGTCCCTATGCCCTGCTGGACGACATCGTCCGTGCGTTCACCGGCGTCCAGGAGCCCAAGACGCAGACGGAGGCCAGGGACCCCATGACCGGGGACCTGTCCGGGTTCACCGGTAGCCAGGGCGTTGGCTATCGCTGGACGGAGAGGGAATGTCCAGAGACCTCCGCGGTTCCAGCCGCCCGGCAGGCCTCCACCGTCGGTGTCGACGGTCTCGAGCTGATCTGGCAGTGGGTGGCTCCCAAGCTGGGCCAGGCCGGCTTCTCGGGGTTCTCCCACCGACACCTCTGGGTGCGGTTCGATGGCCCCGTCGCGAGGGCCCGCTTCAGCGCACTCTGGGCGACCCGCTTCGGGGGGGAGCCCACCTTCGTGGAGGCCGAGACTCCGCCACACTGACAGCGCCACTCGAGCCAATGATGTGCCCACACGGGCCGGTCTGCCCGATCAGCTCTCGCTGACCATGGCTTGGCAAGCGGCGGCCACACGACGTCTCGGGACAATCGCCGCAGCCCCTGGGCCACAATAAGGTGAGACATATTGCGTGCCAGGGTCGCCGCCCCAAGGGGCCACCGCGGCCCGTTCCATGTCATCAGGAGGCGCACGGCCCATGCCCAGAATTGGACTACCCACCCTCGTCGCGGCAACCATTGGCTGCGACACGGGTGTACCTCCCGTCTCGGACACCGGCGATCCGGCCGATGTCTGTGTCGAGCAGGCGCCGGCGAGTGGGCTGTCCTGGGAGGAGGACGTCGCCCTCGAGAGCTCGTTTCTGTACATCGGGGTCGACGAGCCTCAGGCGCTGGTGCTGGCCTTCCACGGCGGCGGCGGCGACATGGAGGACCAGTTCGTCAAGGTCGACCCGGAGCGGATCAGCCGAGAGGCGCAGGCGCGAGGCATGGCAGTTGCTTCGCTGAACAGCTACGCCCACCTCGATCCCAACGCCGGATCGAGCCTCCAGTGGGAAGAAGCAAGCTACGGCAGCAACAATGATCTGGCGGAGACAGAGGAGATGATCCGCAAGCTGACGACCGAGCTCGGGGTGGCCTCGGCAGACACTCCGATCGTGCTCCTGGGGACATCCAACGGTGGATCGATGGCGAGCCGGGTGGCTCAGATCCCCGGCCTCGATGTGGCCGCGGCGGTGATCTACATCTCCAACGCGCAGGCCTTCCACGAGGACGACGCGCACCATCCGCCCATGGTCCTCGTCCCTGGCGAGCAGGACCCTGGCCTCGCGCTGACCACGAACACGACCCTCGCCGACGAGATCGGCGACCCCGATCGTGCGCTCCTGATCGTGAACCAACCAGAGCCGGTCTCCGACGACCTGTTGACCCGCATCCCGGGCATCGACTGTGACCTGTCCATCGCCATCAAGGAAGACCTGATCGCAGGCGGATTCCTCGAATCGAACGGGACGGTGAAGGAAGACCCGAAGGAGGACACCAGCTGGTCGAGCCTCTTGCCCGCCGAGGCGTCTGGCCACGAGGCGGACATTCGTGAGGTTCTGATCGAAGCCTACGCAGGGCATGCCCCATCCAGCGATCAGAACGCGGACGTCTTCGACTTCGTGGCCTCCCACCTCTGAGGGGTGTCTCAGAGCGGTCCTCAGCGCGAACCGTGTCACTCGTCTCGACGGAACCGCCGACTCTCTCGGGCCACCGGGCCGCGGTAGGTGATGTGGGCCTGCGGCAGACGCCGCAACACCTCGGGCGCCTGTCGAGCCCTCCACCGCATTGGCGAGGCAGATGTTCTGTCCGAGTGCGGCGGACACTCAAGAGAGCTCGTGGGGCGTCGTGCTCATGTCGAGGCACACCGCTCCGAAGGCCAGTCCGGTGTTCGGTGCAATCCCCTCGAGGCCACGCTGTTCGGATGGCCTGCCCGCCATGGCAGGCAGGTGTCCCCAGACGATCCGAGGCGTCCGACTTTGTGTCTGCGAAGTCGGTCCGCTAGACTCATCAACAAAGAGGAGGCCCCCATGCGAAAGAGTCTGAGAGGTGTGCTCGCGCTGCTCGCAGTCGGTCTCGGTGATGCGGCAGCAGACACAGGGCAAGCTTGTGAGAACGTGCCTCCCGAAGGTGATTCCGAGGCGTTCTACGAGATCGTCGAGACCGCCGTGACCAGCACACAGCTCGCAGAGATGGCCGCCGGCATCGGCGAGATCGGGATCCTCGCCGACGGGTCCGGCAGAGAGAGCTACGATCTGCCCTCGGGCAGCACCGTGCCCGCCGCCATCGGCACGCAACCACTTGTGTACAACCCAATGGATGCGCTGCCCATGCCCGACAACCCCGGTCTGCTCGACGAACTTGCGAGCGGCGGGGTCCACTCAGACGGCTACAACAGTTCAACCTCACCCCTACCCGGCCCCCTCGGGGTGAACCCCCTGGCCAAGACCACAGCGGTACACGATGAGGAGATCCGCGCCTGCACACCGCTGCTCCAAGACAACGACGGCTACCTCGCCTCGGTCTGCATCTCGCTGTTCACCCCGAGCGAGCTGGTGCTCTTCGACCCCGCAAACGACTTCGAGGTTCTGGCGCGAACCACCATCCCGGAGCGTTCCAGCATGATCGATCCAGCGGGTGGTTGGTACACGCGCATGGACGATCTGGGCCGACCCCTGCTGCCCACCGCCACCCAGGAGCTGCGCGCCTACAAGGCCGTCGAGACCGATGGCGCCTTCGAGTGGACCATCGATGAACAGTGGGACCTGTCAGAGACCCTGCCCGAGGGCATGTCCGCGACAGACGTGATCCCCGACTTCGATGGCAACTACTGGTTCATCACCGGCTTCGCCCATGTGGGGCACATCAATGCAGAGACCGGTGAAGTGCGTGCCATCTGGCTCGACACCGATGGCGAAGAGTTGATCGGCGCGGCGTTCGCTGTGGGCCCCGAGGGCGCCTACGTGCTGACCAGCAAGGCCATGTACATGCTCGAGCTCGACGACTGCGAAGACCCCAGCGTGGTGTGGCGTTGGGAATACGGCGATCTCGAGAATCCAGACCTCAGCACGCCCACACTGTTCGACGAAGGTCGCCTTGTCGCCTTTTCCATCAACCACGACGATGGAACGTCCGAATTGGTCGTGATGAAGACCAGTGCAGAGGCGCTGACGGACGAGGCGCGCCAGGTGTGCCGCATGGAGATGTTCGAGCCGGGCAAGAGCGCAATCCAGAACACAGTGGCCGGCTACGGTCGATCGATCGTGGCCCAGAACAACTACGGGGGCGCCTTCTATGAGGTGGGCGACTTCGAGCCCGGCCTCGCCCGCGTCGACGTCAGCGCCGACCACACCAGCTGCGAGATCGTCTGGCAGGACGACACCATCTCATCTCAAGTCCCGCCGCGCCTCTCCACCGGAGATGGCCACGTCTGGCTGTATTCCCACCGGCGAGGCGAACCCGAAGACGTTCATGCCTATTACCTGACCGCCCTCGATTTCGAGACAGGCGAAGTGGTTTCTGAGATCTTCGTCGCCAGCGGCAAGCGCATGGACAATCCGATGTTGTCCGTCGACTTCTTGCCCGGTGGCGTGATGGTGGGCGGTGTGCGCAACGGCATCATCAGCGTGTGTGACTCCGCTCTCGACTCAAACGGCACACCGGTGTGCACCGAAAACCCCCAACCGGAAGCGATACACATTGACGAGGGATGCGGCTGCGCTTCCGCACCCAACCGCCGCCCTGCCATCGCCATGTGGCTGCTTCTGGCACTGGGGTGCATGCGACGGGGACGTCGACAGACGACGCACCTGTAAGGG
>JAERSX010000757.1 GCA_016845285.1 Deltaproteobacteria bacterium
GTCCTGCGTCGTCGAAGCGGGCAGGCAGATCGGCCTCCAGCCACACCGGTCGTGTGCCGGGGAGCACCGCGACTCCGAGGTCGACCTCGCGGCCTCGCCCGGCGGCCCGCAGGTCTACCTGTGTGGTGATGCCCACGGGCACGCCGTCCTCGACCCGTCGGGAGACCTCGATGTCCAGGCGCTCCTCACCGGCTTCTCGGGCCTCGCCCGCGCCCAGGCGGACCGCCCCCTCGCTGTCGATGGCCGGAAAGTCGACATCGTCGCCGTCGACGGACAGCGCCAGGCGGGCCACCAACGGGGGAACGGGCAGGCTCTGGGGACGCCGAGCCCAGGTCCAGCCACCGGTGATCTCGTGTCGGCCCTCCTCGAGCTTCACGGTGGGCACCCCGTCGACATCGAGCACCACGGCCACCTTGCCGTCTGTCTTGACCCCTTGGGGCCACGCCTCCGAGCCACCCGGCAGCGCGAGGGTCATGGTCCGGTCTGCTTCGACCGAGAGCGTGAAGCGGCCCTGTTCTGGGCGGATGTCGAGCTCGAGCTCACCGGGCCAGAGGCATGCAGCCTTACGGTTCACGACGGGGCAGCGGAGCTCGGGGTGCTCTGCCAGCACCCAGTCCACCCACGGCTTCAGCTCGTCGGGCGTGATCTCGGCGACGTCGTCGGTGCCCTGGGCGAGGGCGGTAGAGCTGGCAACCAGCAGGAGCGCAAAGAGGCGAAGGAAGAACATGGTGCGCCTGCGAAAGGGTTGGGCCTCCCCCCTCTATCGACCTGTACAGCCCAATGCGTCTCAGCCGTCCTCGGTGCAGTCGCTCGACGCTTCGTCGTCGAGCTCTGGCCGTCCCCTGTGCTCGTTCAGTACTCGTTCTCGAGGTAGAGCAAGGCCTCGCAGTATCGGTCCGAGTCCCCCTCCGCCGAGGAGATGATCTCCATCGTCTCGTCCGCCAAGACGAAGGTGGGGTACCAGCCCACCATGGAGTTGTACGTGCCGTCGTCGGCGAGGACCGGGACGTGGGGGTCCTCGAAGGCGTCGTACCAGTCTGCGATGTCGGATGCGCTGGGGCTGGAGCCACTGTTGTTCTGCAACAGGATGGTGAGCCAGTAGAAGGTTCCGTCCGCCACCATGCCGGGCAGGCTGGGGAAGTAGCTCTCCCAGTCGTAGGGGTCGGAGCCGCCGGACATGTAGGAGGCCATGCCCTGACAGGGGCCGCACCACATGGCCGACAGGTCGAGCAACACGGGCACGCCCTGGCCAGCGAAGTCGTACAGGTCGACGTCGTCTCCGAACTGGTCGACGCCCACGAACCGGGGCAGATCTTCGCCCTCGTCGGGGTAGCCGGACACGTCGTTGCCGCCGAAGTCGTCCTTGTCTGGTTGGTAGGGCCAGCCGCCGGTGTAGTAGCCACTCTCGGGGTCGGTGGGATCGCTGCCCACCTCGACCTCGAGCCCGTCCTCGTAGCCGTCGCCATCGGTGTCGGCATCGTCGGGGTCGGTGCCCAGTTCGTCCTCTTCGGCATCGGTGAGGCCGTCACCGTCGCTGTCGGTGTCGCCTCCGCCGTCGGCGCCGCTTCCTGAGCCGCTGCCCGAGCCGCTGCCCGAGCCGCTGCCCGAGCCGCTGCCCGAGCCTCCACCCTCGTCGCCGGTGTACCAGCTCTCGTCGTCGTCGTCGTCGTCGTCGCTCTTGGACGTGGCAAAGCAGCCCACCAGTGCGACCGTGACGAGCATGGAGAGGAGAGAGCGGGGCATGGCATTCCTTGGGGGCTGGAGTGGCGGCACCGTAACGCGGGATCAGTCCGCCTTTTTGGCGAGGTGGTTTGTCGACGACCAGTCAGGGTAGAGCGGCCCTGTGCCATACAGCGAGCGATAGAGCTGGTAGGTGCCGAGCACCCGCTTCACGTAGTGACGGGTCTCGCGGATGGGGATGGACTCGACGTATTCATCGGTAGGGCCGCCGTCTTGGGCCCGTAGCCACTTGTCTACATTGCCTGGGCCGGCGTTGTAGGAGGGCACGGCCAGGAAGGGGTTGCCGTCGTACCGCTTCATCATGTTGTCGAGGTAGTGACCGCCGATGCGCAGGTTGGTCGCAGGGTCGAACATGGTCTCGTTGGTCACGCGCAGTCCGAGGCGGCCGCCCACCTCCCGGGCGGTGGCCGGCATGAGCTGACTGAGTCCACGGGCACCCGCATGGGACACGATGCGTTGGTTGAAGCTCGACTCCTCCCGCACGAGGGCATGGAAGATGCGGGCGTCGTAGCTGGCGTCCGAGGTGGCGGTCTTGACCTCCTCCCAGAAGTGGTCTGGGTAGGCCGCCTTCAAGATGCGCTCGCGGTCCACGCTGAGGGTGCTCGCCGGGTGGCTCAGGAGGTACTTGTGGAGGCGATCGTGGGCGCGGAGCCAGTTGCTCTGCGCTTCCAGGGTGCTGATGAAGGCGATCTCGGACGAGCTCAGCTCACCTCGGTCGAGCTGACCGAGCTCGCTGAGCGCCTCTGGGATGAGCCCCAGACGGACCAGGTCCACCGCCCGCGCCACCTCGCCCGATGCCAGGAAGGACGCACGCACGGTCCAGGTTCCGGGTGCGGCGCCATCCGACGGCGGGCGAGGCAGGTCGGACACGGCCTCTGGACGCAGCTCGTGAAGTCGGGCAGCGGCGAGCAGGCTGTAGAACCGGGTGGGGTGGTCTGCACAGAGGCGGGTCAGCAGCGCGATGCCCTGCTCGACGGCAACGGTGTCGGTGTTGAGCACGGTCGGCGCCGACACGTCGGGGTACAGCCGCCAGCGGGCCGACCAGTAGTGGGCCGCCATCACATGGACCGGGTCGTTGTTGTACGGAACGTCCCAGATCATCTTCTCGGCCCAGCGGATGGCCTCGGCGGGATCTCCCTCGTTGTAGGCGGTCCAGGCGAGGCGCCAGAAGCCCTCTCCGGCCAGATCGCCCTTGGGGTAGGTGGTCACCTGGGTGGTCCACCGCTCGCGGGCGGTGGCATCTTCACCAGCGATCTGCCAGCCCACGCCGCTCAGCGCGTACCCGTCGTCGGCCATGCTGTGGTTCGGGTAGAGCTCGGGGATCTGTTCGTAGGCCTTGGCAGCCTGGGACCAGAGCTTCTTCCGCTCCAGGGACTTGCCGGCGATGTACAGCGCCTTGGCTCCGCGGTCCTCGTCGATGTCCGCGCAGAGCTTGCCGGCGGGGATGAGGATCTCGGCGGCCAGGGTCACGTTGTTGCGCTTGAAGTGTGAGCGCCCCTGGGCGTACCAGGCCTTGCAGCTATCGGCGTCCGCCGTCCGGAACAGGCCCGCGTTCGTGCCCACCAGGTCGGTGACCGAGTTGAAGGCCCAGGCGTTCATGAGTG
>JAERSX010000758.1 GCA_016845285.1 Deltaproteobacteria bacterium
GTTGGCGGTGCCCGGCAGGCCGGCACGCGCCTGGCTGAGCGCGCTTCCCAGGGGCCGCTCGAGCATGCCATCCCGGATGAGGAAGACCCGCTCGGCGGCGGTGCCCGCGTCGTCGTAGGCGAAGCTCGCGAACTCGCCGGGCACGGTGGGATCGAAGGTGACGTTGAGCAGCGAGCTGCCGTAGCGGTAGCTGCCGAACATGTCGGCGGTCACGAAGCTGGTGCCGGCGTAGTTGCGCTCGTCCCCGAGGATGCGGTCGAGCTCCAGGGGATGTCCGATGGACTCGTGGATCTGCAGCATCATCTGGTCGGGGTCGATGACCACGTCCATGGTGCCGCTCGGGCAGTTGGGCGCCGTCAGGAGCTCGAGGGCCTCCTCGCGGAGCTCGTCGGGCATGGTGTCGAAGCCCACCCGCGCGAGCACCTCCCAGCCGCCCTGCTGGCAGTAGCCACGCAGGCCCATCGTGCGCTGCTGGGTCTCACCGTCGGCGTGGGCCACGACGCGCAGGTCGGGGGCGACGAGCTCCATGCGCTGGTCGACCCGACCGCCACCGCCGGTGACGTAGGTGGTGTGGTGCTGCACACCCATGACGGTGGCCGTGGCCTCGACGATACGTTCGTCGGCGTTCATCCGGCCGCAGAGCTGCTGGAGCAGGGCGACCTTGTCCCCCACGCCGACCGATGCCCACGGCTGGCTGGTGGAAGCCTCGAAGCTGCCCTCGGGGTGGTGGACCGGCAGGGAGGCCGTGTCGATGAGACCGACGGAGGCCGTGTCGTGGGCCCACTGCACGGCACGATCGAGCGCCCGCTTCAGACCCGCGGCAGAGAGATCGCTCGTGGCCGCGTAGCCCATGCCTCCGCGATCGTGGACGGTGACCATGGCCCCCAGGGCCCGTCGCAGGTCGACGGGCTCCAGGACACCGTTGCGTACCTCGAGCTCTTCACGCTCTTCCTGCACCAGCCGCAGTGAGCAGAAGTGCACGGCGGGAGCGAGGTCGCGGAAGCGCGCGACCACACGTTCGATCATGATCCCTCCGGGGCACCGGCCTAACGCAACGGGATCAGCGCACCGACATGGAATTGCCCGACGCGTTCGTCGGATACACGATTCCTGCCACCTTGGCGGCAGCCCGCATCAAGAGGCCACGCGGCCCGTGGGTGTCGGGGTTGTCGTCACGATCTCCCCGAGCAGAATGGCCCAGCGCCCGCTTCAGCAGACCCCGGGCCACCCGTGCCGACAGAGGACGGCTCAACCTACGCGCCTCATCCGCCCCACTCGTCCTCGACGGCGAAGAGCGCCTCGAGGTACCGATCGCTGTCGCCCTCGGCCGAGGAGGTGATGATGAAGTTCTCGTCCACCAGCAGGAAGGTGGGCCACCAGCCGATCATGTCGGCGTAGGTGCCGTCGTCGGCGACGACCGGAATGTGGGGATCGGGGTAGCGCTCGTACCAGCTGGCCACCGTGTCGGCGTCTGGTGCGTCGCCCTGCCGGTTCTGGCCCATGACGGTGATCCAGTGGACGGTGCCTTCCTCCACCAGACCGGGCAGGCTCGGGAAGTAGCTGCCCCAGCCGTAGTCGTCGGCACCACCGGCCATGTAGCTGGCCATGCCCTTGCAGGGACCGCACCAGAAGGCGCTGATGTCGATGATGGTGGAGGTGCCGTGTCCGGCGAAGTCGTAGAGATCGACGTCGTCGCCCCACTGATCGACGCCCACCATCCGCGGGGCCTGGTCGCCGATGTAGGGGGTGCGGCTCACCCAGGAGTCCTCGTCGACGTAGCTGTCCTTGTCGGGCTGGTACGGCCAACCACCGGCGTAGATCATGTCCTCGGCATCGGTGGGATCGGAGCCCTCGGTGACCTCGTGGCCGTCCTCGTAGCCGTCACCGTCAGAGTCGATGTTGTCGGGGTCGGTGCCGAGCTCGGCCTCTTCCCCGTTGGTCAGCCCGTCACCGTCGTCGTCGGCGCTGTCGTCGGTGCCGCCTCCGTCATCGTTTTCGTCATCGCTGTCCTTGTCGGCGTCGTTGCACGCAAGGAGCGCCAGGGGAGCAAGCAAGAGGAAGGCACTGAGACGCATGGGAACTCCGAGAGGTCTGGACGAGGAGGAAACATAGGCGACAAGACGCAAGATCGCGACTCGATCCAGTGGTAATCCAGCCAAGACCTTGTCAGGTCAGCCAACGGTTCCACTGCGCATGATGGCCCACATCGACGCCCTGCTGGGCCGCAATGTCCTGCAAGTAGGTCTGCAGGGACTGCAAAAAGTCACCGTCCATGAGCTCGGGATGTTCCATCAGGTGGAGGTGGAGCACGCGGTACACCTGCTTGAGCTCGGTCAGGTCGAAGTGGACAAAACCCTTCATGGTCACTCCTGGTCACCCCTGGGATGACGACGCCGTCGGGGGGTGCCAAGGGATATCCCCATCAGCCGGGAGGGCATGTGGGCAAGCTCATCGACGGTCGGTGGCACACGGTCTGGTACGACACCACGAAGACCGGTGGGCACTTCGTGCGGAAGGCCAGCAGCTTCCGCGGTCATCTCGGAGGCAGCGGACCCTTGCCCATCGAGGCCGGCCGCTACCATCTCACCGTGTCCTGGGCCTGCCCCTGGGCACACAGAGCCTTGGTCTTCCGCGTCATCAAGGGCCTGACGGCAGCCATTCCCATCTCGACCGTCGAGCCGTTGATGCTCGACAACGGCTGGGAGTTCAGCGAGCGGCGCCCAGATGGCGGCTCCGACGCACAGCCTCCTCCCCGGTTCCTCTACGAGGTCTACCAACGAGCCGACCCGACCTACACGGGGCGGGTCACCGTGCCGATCCTCCGCGAGCTCGCCAGCGGGCGCATCGTCAACAACGAGTCGTCCGAGATCATCCGCATGCTCAACCGCGGCTGGGAGGGCATCGCCGATACCAGCGCTCCCTTCGCGACCCACGACTTCCACCCCGACGCCCTGCACGAGGCAATCGCCGAGGTGAACGAGCGCGTCTACCACACCGTCAACAACGGCGTGTACAAGGCCGGCTTCGCCACCAAGCAGGCCGCGTATGACCAGGCGGTGAGCGCACTCTTCGACTCGCTGGACTGGCTCGAGGCACGGCTGCGCAACCAGCCCTGGCTCGCCGGCGGGGTGCTCACCGAGGCCGACATCCGCCTGTTCACCACGCTGGTTCGGTTCGACGCCGTCTACCACGGCCACTTCAAGTGCAACCGGGCACGGCTCACCGACTACCCCGAGCTCTGGGATCTCACCCGAGCCATCGCGCGCATCCCCGGCGTGTGGGAGACCTGCCGCATGGAGGAGATCAAGGCGCACTACTACGCGAGCCACACGACCATCAACCCGTACGGCATCATCGCGGCCGGCCCGGACCTCGACTACCTCGCGCCCACCAAGCGGGTGGCGGCGTCCACCTGAGGCCTCCTCAGGAGTCGTCGTCGTCCTTGGGCAGGCGCTCGACGAGGATCGCGTGGACGTTGCCCTTGATCTCGGTGCCCGTCGAGCGGCCGTAGCTCCAGTCCGGGCGGTCGGTCGGCGAGTCGGCGTGGGGGTAGCACTCCTGGAAGTCGGGATCGCTGCGCCGGGCGTTCGGCTTGTCGAGCCAGTCGATGTCGGGGATCTGAACCGCGATGCCCCCGTCCTTGGTCGTAAACGTCTTGCCCTCGCGGATCTCGATGGCTCGCCAGGCGTGGCTGTCCTCCCAGCCCTTCTCCAGCTCGGTCGTGATGAAGGTCACGCGCGTGCGGTGCGGCGCGACGATGCCGACGGAGCGGATGTCCCCCGGGTAGAGCTCGGGGCCCTGGCGACCGCCCTTGCCGAAGAAGCGGATGATCTTCCGATTGCCCGAGAAGTTGATGCCCGAGTAGCAGTGGATGTCGCAGCGGATGCTCTCGGGATGCTCCCAACGCATGGGGACCTCTCTGAAGGGGGGAGCCGGGGTGACCTGAGGACGACGCCCTCAGCCCGCAGCCCGGCATGTCGGCGAAGCATACAGGCGGGCGGGGTGCCCGGTACGCTCAGAGCCTGTCGGCCATGCTGCAGGCATCCCCGACACCCAGGTTGCAGGCCTCTCGAGCACCAGCCCGGGCGCGGCGAAGGTCCTGGAGGCCTTCGTAGCAGCGAGAGCGTCCGTACCAGGCCACACCGTCGTCGGCGTACTTCTGGAGCACCCGGGTGAAGGCGTCCACGCACTCGTCCCACTGCTCCTGGGCCAGGTGGATCTCGCCGATCTCGCGCCAGGCCTCCTCGTAGGTCTCCTCGCGACCGGCAGCCATCTCGAGATCGCCCATGGCGGCCTCGGGATCGCCTTGCTCGTGGTGGAGCTTGCCGCGGGCGAGCCGGGCTTCGGCGTGGGTGGGGTCGAGCTCGACCACCTGGTCGTAGCGGGCCAGTGCTCCCGCGACGTCGCCAGCCCGGGCTCGCGCGCCAGCCTCGGCGTAGATGTCGCCGATGACATCTTCCTGGTGGCCCAGCTCCTCGGCGGCGGCGCGCGCGAGCAGGTCCACGTGGTCATCGAGCACGGGGTCGACGAAGCGGGCGCTGTGCAGCATCCAGGTGTCACCCTCGACCGCAGCACTCACGACGAGCACGCCCGCACCGCCAGGGCCCTCGACAGGGATCTCCAGCATGGCGGTCTCGCGACCGTCGTTGATGTTCCAGGTGCCCTCGTAGAAGAGAGCATCTTCGATGGGAGTGCCGATGCGGTCGCGCACCTCCTCGTCGGCACGGACCAATGCCATGGCCTCCACATAAGGCTCGGTGTTCCGCCCCTTCTCCAGGAAGGCCCAGGTCGCTCCGCCGCCGATGCCGCCGCAGCACAGCACGATCAGCCCGCCGAGCGCGAGGAGCACCAGCACGATGGTTCGGGCCTTTCCGCTTCGCCCGCCCATGATGACCTCCGACCCCAAGCGTACTAGCTGTCGCCTCTCGGATCGCCCACGCCGTCGCCCCGGAACGGCAAGACCTGCTCACCACGGGCGTCCACCTGCCCCTCGCCAACCACCTCGAGGTCGGGGCCCGGGCCCTCTGGGACGAAGAGGCCGCGAAACACCTCCCGTTCCAGCACCAGGCGTTGGGTCGCGTGGTACTCGAGGTTGTGCACCGACTGAAGCACCAGCAGGCCACGGCGCACCAGCGGCGCATCCGGTAGCAGCCGACGCTGCACGTCGAGACGCTGTCGGCGATGCGTGGCCAGCACCCGGCTCGCGAGGCCCACCGTCAGGAAGGGCAGGTTCAGGTTGTCGTTGAGGTAGGCGAAGATCCGCCCGTAGCCTTCGGAGACCTCGGGCAGCAGCGACAGCAACAACAGGTCCCGATCCACGGCGGTCAGGGCGTGGGTCCGTGCCAGCACCCCGAGGGGACCGGCTTGTGCGTCGCGCAACGTCTCGGTGGCGGCCAGGGCCTCCGGGAGCTCGTCCACGCCGGACGGCAGGGCGATCTCTCCGTGGCTCACGAGCAGCTCGTCCACCTCGTCATCGGTGATGACCGTGCCCCAGAACTGTCCCTTCGCGATCATGGACGGCCGCGCTCGCTGTCGCCGGATCGCCCTCAGCAACAGCAGATCTGCCCGACGGAGGCGACGCTGCAGGTCGTCGAGGGGATCAGCCTCAGCCACGTCGAGCCTCCTGAAGG
>JAERSX010000759.1 GCA_016845285.1 Deltaproteobacteria bacterium
CTCTGGCAGAGGGCAGGAGCGTGTAGCTGTAGCCATCGCGAAGTGCGAGCTCGAGCACCAGGTCGGGGGACAGCTCGACGGCCGGGCCTTCGTAGATGTCTTCGCGAGCGTGCACGGCGGCCACCGGCCGGTGTCCGTCGACCTCCCAGTCCAACAACAGCCCCCGCAGGTCTGCAATGGCCTGAGCACGTTCTGGACCAGGGACGTTGAGCCGCACGGTGGCCGCGTAGTTCATCTCGTCGGAGACGGCGCAGGTGTGGCCCAGATCGATGTCTCCAAAGCGACTGCCCGTCTCCAGTCTCGACAGCACGCGGTCGGGAATGGCGCGGAAGAGCTTGCCCTGGAGCCTCGCTGGGATGCGCTGCATGGCGAGCGCACGGGCTCGGTCCCACGGACTGCTGCCGCTCCGAAGCCCCTCCACGTGCAGGTCCCGTCGGTAGCGAAGCCAGCCGGTGCTCTCGAGGTAGCGGTTGAGATGAAGCACATGGCTGCCGGCCCCCCCGAAGCCATGGTCGCTGCAGATGAGCACGTGGTCGGGATCGGCGGCGTCGATGATCTCGGCGACCGCCGCATCGAGTTCTTCGTAGATGCGCACGATGGCCTGGCGGTGCGCGGAGGAGGAATCGGCAGGATGGCGGGGGCTGCCGTCGTCGTGGAACATCCAGAAGTGGTGGGAGACCGTGTCGGACTCACCGAGCAGCAACATGAAGCAGTCCCACCGCTCCTGTCCGAGCAGCCAACGAGCAATGTCCCGCTTGCGGGGGATCTCCTTTGACAGGGCCGCCAGCGCCGCGTCGTGCCAGCCCGGCCCGATGACCGTCTCCTGGAAGTCGGCGAACTTGAGTCCGCCGAAGCGCTGCACCAGCTCCTTGTAGAGGCCGGCCGGATGACAGAAGCTGCCATCGATGCCGGTGGACACGGGGCTGTCGAAGCCCGAGACCACCACGCCGTCGACCGGCTCGGGAGGCCAAGTCGTGGGCACCGCGATGCTCGCGACCCGCCCACCCCGATCGCTCAGGATCCGATGCAGGGTGGGGGCCTGACGGTGGGTGCTGTTGGTGAAGCCGAGCTCCCAGCGCCCCGGCACCTTTCGGACAAAGTCGAAGATGCCGTGCTTGCCCGGGTTGCAGCCCGTCAACATGGTCGACCATGCCGGCAAGGTCATGGCTGGCATGGTGCTCTCGAGGGGCGCTCGGGCTCCGCCGGCCACCAGACGCGCCAAGGTGGGCAGGCGCCCCTCGTCCATGAGCGGCCCCGCCACGTCCCAGGTGGCTCCGTCGAGCCCCAGGATGAGGGTCCGGCAGCCGTTCGTGCCCGACGGCCCCCGCGCTGACGGGATCGGCTCAGCCACCACAGGCGTCGGTGCAGTCCGACATGTAGCCGAGCATGAGGAGCTTCTCGCACTCCTCGCAGCTGATCTCCGTCTCCTGCTTGTCGACACAGCCCCCCTCTTGGGTGGCTTCGATGGTCTCGCGCAGGATGCGACTCAGCTCAGCCTGGGCGGCACCCTCCCGACCTGCGAGGTTGTTCTGCTCGTGGGGATCGACGGACAGGTCGTACAGCTCGTCGACGGCGAGGCCACGAGGGTTGCCCTCGTTGGCACGGATGTACTTCCAGGTGCCCTTTCGCACCGCGCCCAGATCGTTCCCTTCGAAGTTCTGCTCGGAGACCATGAGGCGTGCCAGGGCTTCGAGGTCGGGGCCGGCGGGAGCCGCCACCACTTCAGCGGCAGCGGTGTCCTCAGCGGCGTCGGCGTCCTCGGTCCCCTCCCCTGCTTCGTCCTCGGAACCGGCCTCGACCGGCGGCGGAGGCGGCGCAGCGAGGGCTGCGAGGGCGGCCCGCTCGTCGTCGCCGAAGAGGCTGCGCCCCTGCCAGAGGCCCGAGGCCGGGGCGCCCGTGAGCTCTGCGATGGTGGGCGTGACGTCCATCTGCCGGACCTGCCAGGGCACTCGGCTGCCCGCCAGCTCACCCTTGGGGAGCTTCATGATCAGCGGCACGTGCACCTGCTCTTCGTAGAGCGTGATGCCATGCCACCAGCCGCCATGCTCGTGGAACTCCTCGCCGTGGTCGGCGGTGAGCACGATCAGCGTGTCATCGTAGAGGCCTTGCTCCTTCATCCAGCCGAGGAACTCTCCGAGCTGCTGATCGAGGTGCTGGACCTCGCCCCGGTAGAGGGAGCGAAGGTTGTCGGCCTCGCTGGGATCGGGGTTGGGATGCCAAGCCCGACCGACCGCAGAGCCGTCGTAGGGGTGCGCGAAGTACGGATCGTGCGGCTCCATCAGGTGGACCACCAACATGCTGCGGTTCTGCGCGGTCTGGTTGGCACTGATGAAGTTGCGGGCCACGCCGAGGACGGACTCGGCAGGCTGGTAGTAGTCCTCGACCCGACGGGCATCGCCGGCCACCTTGTCGCGCAGCTTCCGCACCACGTTGTACATGGACAGCTGGGCAGCCGACTCGGTGGCGCCGGCGATGTAGCTGGGCGACTGGTACGAGAAGTAGTCGAAGCCCTGCTGGAAGTTGAACGAGCGGGTCACGTTGATGTTGTTGGGCAGTCCACCGGTGACGTAGCCATGGGTGTTCATGGCCTCGGCGAGGGTGTCCACGTCATCGGGAAGCTGCTCCACCTTGAGGATGCAGTTGTGACAGCTCGGGAGCATGCTCGTGTAGAGGGAGGCGAAGCTCGCACGGGTCCACGAGGCATGGGTGATGTACTGCTCGAAGACCACGGCATCGTCAGCGAAGTCGTCGAGGGCGGGGGTGAGCCCTTGATCGTTGCCATAGGTGCCCAGGTGGTCGGCGCGGAGGGTGTCCACGACCACGAGGACCACGTCGGGCTTGTCGGTCAGCGCCTCGGAGATCCCCTTGGCGGGTGCCATCTCACCGTCGGCACCTGCCGAGCCAGGCGCGAAGGAGAAGATGGCTGCGAGAGCGACCAGGGCCAGCCAGGAGGCGACGCCTCCCTTCACGCCCACGAGCACCTTCAGCGGCGTCCGCTTCAGGAAGACGGGGACCAGCCAGAGGTCGAGGAGCGCGTTGAGACCGAACGCCGCCAGCATGCCCAGCATCCAGGTGGTTGGCACGCCACGCTCTTGGAAGACGGCCTTGTTCACCACGTATCGAGCGATGACCAGCCCCAGGGGGGTGATGACGCCCACGAATGCCAGGGCCCAGGCCAGCTCATGGCTCAAGCCCTTCCAGATCTTGCCCAGGATGGCGAGCCCCACCCCGATGCCACCGCCCATGGCCATGCCGATGATGCCGTAGAGCACGGCGCCATAGACGAGGGCTACGTACTCTCCCGTGTCGGCGCCGCCGAGCACGTAGAGCGCTTCTCCGAGCCCGACCAGGCTCCCTGCCAAGGCGCCACTCGCCACGCCGATCCAGATCCGACCAAGCACTTGTCACTCCTGCTCATGTTCGCCGAGGGCTGCCCCGAGGACTCCACCGCGACCGGCAGCCCAAATAGCTGCGTGCGCGGAATCCGCAACGGTTCCCGGCGTAGATGCCTCGAACGGCCAGGTCAACGACCGAGGCTGACCCGTAGTCCGTCGCTCCGTGTCCCTGCGACAAAGTCGGGATTTTCCACCCGCTCAGCCTCCACGCGAAGCTGCCACCAGCCAGAGCCCGCACGGCGCCAGATGCCCACACCGATTCGCCAGGCGCGTTCGTCTGCAGACAGGGCGAGGATGTTCGGACCGATGGCCTCGATGACGCCGACCCGACGCACCTGGCTCAGCGTCAGCTCCGCCCCCCGTGGCCCAGGCAGCCAACGCAGGGTCCCACCCCACGACAGGGCGTCACTTCCTGCATGATGGCCCATGAACCGTCCATCCCGGGTGAAGCCCTCGTGGTAGACGCGGTGGCCCACATACCAGCGGAAGTAGTCGTCGAGGACGCGAGCCCCTTCGACGCCGAAGCACCAGTCGCCGCCGGCGAGCTCGCCGCCGAAGAGGTTGGCGACGCCGGCGAGCGATGGGTACGGCAGCCCGAAGAGTCGCCGCGCGATGACGTCCTCGGCACCGTACTGCCAGTAGATCTCGAGACGATCGAGGCCCAGCGTGGAGTCCCCTCGTGCGCCTGTTCCCAGCCACCGTCCGAGGGGCAGGTGCACACGAAGATCGAGGCTGGCCAGCTCGTCCTGGTCTGGCAGGACCTGATCGGGATCGTCGTAGACATGGGGGTCGGTGGGCAGGATGAGCTGTCCCAGAGAGGGCACAGGCCGGTCTACGCCGCCGAAGATGCTCATGCGTGTCGCGCCGAGCTCGACGAAGGGCGTGGGGAGCGCCCGCAGGTCCATGAGCAGGAGGCCGGGCCGAGACACGTCGGTGCGGGCTCCGTCGAGAACACCCACCGAGAGCTCGCCCGACCAGGTACCAAGCCAGTCCACAGGCAGGCGTCGGTGGCCGGCGAGGGTGGCCATGGGGATGGGACGCGCGTGCTCGCTCAAGGTCAGGGAGGCCTGGCGGCCCGGTCCGAGGTGCCGAGGACGCAGCCCCGCACCGAGCTCCCAGCGTGGGGCCATCCAGCCCAGCCAGGCCACGTCGAGGCCGAGGGCCACGGGCGGGTCGGCCTCTCCCACGCCAACTCGGAGTTCCGGCTCCAGGGCCAGCTCGGCCCAGCGAAACCAGACGCCCGCCTCCCCACCACCCCGGAGGGCGAGCAGCCCCGACTCGGCATCGCCCTGGCTGCCGACGGGCTCCAGCCGACCCAGGGCCAGCGCACCGCTCGGGCGCAGGACCGTCGCTGGACGCGACCAACCGAGCTTGCCCGTCACATGCTCAAGCTCGCGGCCGAGGGCCTCCGTCAGCTCCGAGCGGCGGGCCGCGCCGACGCCATCCCCACCGTCGCTCGCCTCGAGGAGCCGGGCGGCACTCAGGGCACGTCGATCGACGCGACCGTAGAGGACCGCCGCCTCCT
>JAERSX010000760.1 GCA_016845285.1 Deltaproteobacteria bacterium
AAGTCCGCCCTCGTGCGGCAGATCCTTCCCCGCGTGGCGGCGGACTACCCCGACGGGAGCTGGTGGATCCGCCTCGCTGAGCTGGACGGCGACGACGAGGGGCGGGAGCGCCACGTGCTGGGCCAGCTGCTGCGCGACCTCGGCCAGCCCCCCCCCGGTCCGAGCGGCAAGACCCCCGTCCTGGTGACCCTGCGCCGCGCCTTCCAGGCGGCCAGTCGTCACCACCGGGCCCTCTTCATCTTCGACGAGGTGGAGCCCGCGACCTGGATGGACGACATCTGCGTCCGGGCCCCTGCCACCCTGGTCTGGACCACCCGCGACACCACGCCCGGCGCCTCGCCCGAGGAGGTCCTCCACCTGGGCGCCCTCGGCAGCAAGTCGAGCGCAAAGCTCCTGAGCAAGCGGGCCCCCGACCTCGAGCCCGACCTCGCCCGGGCCATCTCCGAGGCGGCCGGTGGGCAGCCCATGGTGCTGAACCTGCTGGGCTCGGCCCTCGATGTCGATCCCGACCGCGCCCACGACGTGCTCGCCGCGCTGCTCGCCGCCAGGGCCGGCGACAGCAGGGTCTCGCTCGGCGCTGGCGACATGGTGGACGTGGTCGACACGGCCCTGCGGCGACTGTCAGCGGAGGCCCGGGCCGTCTGGCCACTGCTCGGGCTGTTCCGCGGGCCACTGGCGACCGACGAGCTGGCGACCTTGTCCGGCGAGTCGCACGAAGACACCGCCGCATGGCTCACGGAGTTCGCCCGAGCCGGCCTCGTCGACGAAGCGGTGGACGAGGACCACCACCGCATCCACCCCTTCCTCCGCGCCATGGCCGCCGAGCGACTCTCCGAGCGCGAGGACGCCGACGCCATCCGCCTCCTGCACGCCCGGCAGATCCTCACCGACGGCGAGCGAGGCGTCGAAGACATCGACGCAAAGGCCGTGAGCGCATGGGTGCTCCACCTGATCGGCGAGGGGCGGGCCCTCGACCCCGAGGTGGAGAGCCTGGTCATCCTGGCCGCACCGCGGTGGCTCGATGTCCTCGACGAGGACTCCGCCGCCGTCTCCACCATCCGTCAGATCCTGGACCGGCTGGGCGGGGTCGAGGGCCTGGCCGATCGCTGCGCCGAGCTCGGCGTGTCCAGCTACCGGACCGACCCCGAGGCCGCTGCTCGCCACTTCCTCCGTGGGGCCGAGCTCTTGTCGGCCAGCGGCCAGCCCGAGCGTGCGGCCACCCTGCGGCTCATGGAGGCGTCCCTCCTCGCCGAGCAGGGCGACGCCACCAGGGCCCTCTCCCGCATCGACGACATCCTCAGAGACTGTCGAGCCCGCCAGGACCACCCCAACGAGGCCTTCGCCCTGTGGCGACGCGGTGTGGCCAGGGGCGCTCTGGGACAGGTCGACGCAGGCCTCGACGATCTGGCCAAGGCCACCGAGGCCTATGTGAACGCCCAGTGGGCGGAGGGACAGGCCCGGGTGCTCATCGACACGGCCCGGCTCCTGCGCCACGACGGACGGAAGCCCGAGGCCAGCGCCGCCCTCCTGGAGGCCGCCCAGATCCTGGGTGCCACCGAGACCACTCCAGCGGTGGTCGACCTCCTGTTTCAGACCGGGCGGGCCCTGGCCACCGATGAGGACCCGTCGTCGGCCCGCCCCGTCCTCGAGCAGACCCGCTCGGGTGCGATCCAGCTCGGTCTGTCCGAGCTCGCCGCCACCACCCTCGCCGAGCTCGGTCACATCGACGAGCGCCTCGGAGACCTCCGCTCGGCCGCCGTCCGCTGGCGGAAGGCCTTCGGGCTCCGTGAGGAGCTGGGAGATGTGCAGGGTCAGGCCGATGCCCTGGGCTCCCTCGCAGCCGTGGCCGTGGGTCGGGGCGACTTCGAGGCGGGCGCGAAGCACGGAGCCTCCGCGGCAGCCCAATATGCAGCCCTCGGCGACCCCAGGGGAGAGGGACGTGCGCTGCAATTCCAGGGCCTCGCGCAGCTGCTCGCGGGCGAGGCCGACGAGGCCGTCCCCACCCTCAACCTGTCACGAGACCGCTTCACCACCGCCAACGCCCCCGCCGCTGCCGCGCTCGTGGCTGGCATGGTGGGTCAGGCCGAGCTGGCTCGCAGCAACGCCGCCGCCTCTGTAGAGGCCTACGCCTCTGCCATCACCGCGCTGGACCTCGTGGAGAGCGAGCAGGCCGTCCGCCTCGTCGACGGCCTCCGTGAGGCGGTCCGCGCGGTGCCCGCGGGCAGGCTCGATGCCGTCCTCTCCGCCCTGGAGCCCGAAGCAGCCGCCCGGGTGCGGACCCTCGGCCTCTCGTCTGCTGAGATCGACTGAGACGGACCCTCAGCGGGTCTTGGGCGGGCTGTACTCGGCCTCCGGATCGACGGTCTCGCAGTAGTCGCTGACCCAGATCTTCGCGAAGTAGTCGTTGAGCTGGCGGCCGGCCTCGGCCCCCTCGAGCACCAGCCCGATGTTTCGCGAGCCGTGGAAGTAGTCCTTCGACCAGTTCGATGTGCCCACCCAGGCCCAGTCCTCGTCGACCACGAGCACCTTGGAGTGGACCACCCGGGAGAAGGGGATGAAGCCCTCGGAGTGCTCTGGGATGTTGGCGAAGCGGACGGTGATCCCCTCGACCTGCTGCAGAGACTTCAGCGACGTCAGCTTGCTGCCCTTCTTCGACCAGTTGGCCACCATGAGCTCGACGGTCACACCGCGGGCCGCCGCGGCCCGAAGCGCATCGTCGAGGACGCGCCACTCCGACTTGTCGTAGCCGACGACCGCATAGCTCAGGAGCTGAACGCGCACGCGCTCTTCGGCACCTTCGATGGCGTCGACGATCACGGGCAGATCCCATCCGCCCGCGGGCAACAGGCTCTCGGGGCTGCCCACCGGGGTGGCCAGGGCCGTGGCCTCGCCGAAGCGGAGCGGCAACGGGAAGGGGGAGACGTCGACCGAGGCGCTCGTGGCCTCTTCCACCGTCGCGCCGCCCGCGAGGGCCCAGTCAAGCTCGAAGATGTGCTGGTAGAACGTCGTGAACTGTGGACTGTCGATCTGCACACCCAGCTCGACGATGTGCTCGAGGGCCCGGTAGTCGAAGTTCTGGGAGCCCAGGTAGGTCGTGCGGCCGTCGATGAGGAAGTACTTGGCGTGCTGCACACCACCGGTCAGCGGCTTCATGTCGTAGAGACGCATCTCGATGTTGTCGAGAGCACCGAGCTCATCGAGAATATCGGGGTAGGTCTTGTAGAACTTGGCGTCGGCCAGCAGCCGCACCGCCACGCCCCGCGCGGCCGCTGCCCGGACCGCGTCCAGCACCGGTCCCAGGCGGCTGTCGGGCACGTCCGAGACGTAGAACTGGCTGAGATCCAGCGACGTCTCGGCCCCTGCGATGAGCGCGGGCCAGACCTCGTGGGCGTCGGGGATGCCGGGGTTGTCCAGGGT
>JAERSX010000761.1 GCA_016845285.1 Deltaproteobacteria bacterium
CCGTGTGACTGCATCTGCCTGCTGGACGCGAGCTACTCCATCGTGGACGTGCCCACCGGCACCTGGACGGTCATCGCTGGCGCGGTGTCGGAGTCCATCGAGATCGACTGACACCACGTCTGGACCCACACAGGACGGGTAGAACACGGGCCTGGTCCGCCATAGAGTGCCCGGGTGGAGGACATCATGAGGACCTTGCTCCCGCTGCTGCTCCTGATCGGGTGTGCCGAAGCTCCCATCGAAGAGGGCAGCGTCCTGCCCGACTTCGCCCTGCAGGACGTCAACCCGACCGCCACCACCTACGGCACGACCGTGGCTGTCAGCGACTTCGCTGGTCAAGCCTCGGCCTGGTACTTCACCCACGCCACGTGAAGCTACTGCCGGAGTCAGTTCGACTCCCTCGACGCCATGCAGACCGAGTACGGCACCGATGATCTGGTGATCTTCGGGGTCAATCACCCCGAACACAGCAGCAGCAACGACACGATGAGCGACGGCAACGACATCGGGCTGCTCCAAGACGACACCGCGACAGATGCCTGGGGCCTGTGGACGGCGGAGTGGCGGGACATCTACGTGCTCGACGCGGACGGCGCCCTGGTGGGCGTGCTGAACCTGACCGACAACGATCTTCGTGACGAAGCAGGAGACGCCGCCGTGCGCGAGCTCATCGACTCCGCGCTGCCCTGACATTCGGCGTTTTCGACGTCCTACACGTCGCTTCTGTATGACCCACGCCCAGCACAGGGCTCGGCTTCGACGAGGTCTCTTCGGTCCTCGTGGCTCGAACTGAAGGTCGAAATCAAAAGGGATTTTTTCTGGTTGTTGGGGGTCAACCATGCATGCCAACGATCCGTCTCTCCATGCAAGAGGGAGAAACTCATGCGTATCGACTTTCCAAAGGCTCTAAGTTCTCTGGTGCTCCTGAGCGCCTGCGCCGGCACCACTGCCAACCCGGACGCCGAGTCGGCCTTCGACGAGACAGACACCTCCGAGGAGACCGGCCCTGAGACCCCCGAGGTCGACGTGCCCACAGGCTGCGTCGACGACGACAGCGTGATCTCCGACCTCTCCATCGACGAAGCCGACGTGGCCACGGTCTTCACCGTGTCGTGGACCCCCGAGCAGGAAGGCACCGCCACCCTGCTCATGAACATCGACGGCGAGACGCAGGTCCTGCCAGCCACCATGGACGACGACCGCGCCACCGTGCAGGTCCTCGGCGTGCCCCAGGATCACGAGGTCCGCTACCGCGTGGTCGTGGCCCACGGCAGCGACACCTGGTGCACCAGCGAACAGGTCCACGAGACCCCCCTGCTCAGCACCGAGCTGCCCGCCTTCACCGTCTCGGGCGACCCCGAAGCCGCACCCGGCTTCTTCTCCGTGCCCATCATCAGCACGCTGGGCAACACCCTGGCCGTGCTCGACGCCGAAGGCCGCTACGTCTGGACCAAGAGCGTGACCGACACGCCCTACCGCCTGGAGTTCGACAGCACGGGCGACGGCCTCATCGTGAACCGACACGCCTACACCGCCGACGAGCCCGGCAACATCACCCACCACGCCTGGGACGGGACGACCACCCTGCTGGCCAGGGCCGACGGGCTCACCAAGGACTTCTGCATCAACGACGAAGGCCGGATCTTCTCCCTCGCGTGGGACCTCCGTGAGATCGAGCACGAGGGCGAGACCCGCAAGATCCTCGGCGACCGGCTCGTCGAGGTGGACGCCGATGGCGTGGTCAACGAGATCTGGAGCGTCTGGGACCACTTCGAGCCCAACCTGGACAAGGTGGCCCACCAGGGCGGCTACACCGGTGACGACGAGGTCGAGGACTGGTCGCACGCCAACGGGCTCAGCTGCGACGTGGACGACGGCGCGGTGCTCGTGAGCGTCGCCAACCTCCAGGCCATCGTGTCGGTGGACGTGGAGACGGGCGAAGAGCTCTGGACGCTGGCGACCGCAGGTGCTCCCTCCGCTCCAGCGGACGAGCCCCTGACACCCGACACCGAGCAGCCGATCCACAACCCGCACAGCGTGTACCGGACCGCGTCTGGTGAGATCATGGTGTTCAACCGCATGCTCCTGGGCGCCGGCTGCTCCGAGGTCACCACCTTCGCGATCGACGAAGAGGCCGGCACCGCCGAGCTCGTCGACAGCTACGCCGGCACCGAGTGCCTGGGCATCTACTTCCTGGGCATGGCACGTCCCATCGCCGACGAACGCACGCTCATCAGCTGGACCACCGCTGGCCGCCTCGAGCAGCTCGATGCCAATGGCGAGCACATCTGGGCCCTGCAGAGCGAGCTCGGGGCAGGGTTGGCATACACCGACCACCGCCCTGCGATGGGTGTCGCCGACTGAGCCGCTGAGCTCGGATGACGACCAAATGAACGGTCGTCGACCTCGGGGTACGCTGCCGCATGCCCCCTCCCGTCGACTGGCCCTCGCGCATCCGGTCCTGGGATCGACGTCTGGTGGCCGCAGCGCGACCCATCCGGGTCCTGGGTCCGCTCTCTTGGCCGGCCTCGGTGG
>JAERSX010000762.1 GCA_016845285.1 Deltaproteobacteria bacterium
GGCCTGGGCGACGTAGTCCTCGATGAGTGGGTACTCGTCGACGCCGGGAAAGTCGGAGAAGTCGGGGTGCCCGTCGACCATGCGGCGGTCGTCTGGCCACGGCCGATCGAAGAAGCCGGGGCCGTCGACGATGGGTCGAGGACCCGCACCGAACTCGGTGCAGCCGACCAGGGCGAGCATCAACCAGGGGCTTCGGATCACAGACCGCTCCGCGCAGACCTGCGCAAGTAAGCTGAAGATGGGGGCATCAGCCACCCTCAGGTGCCGCCGGGTCCCGAGTCGCTGGACCGAGACAGAGGTGGATGTGGTCGTCGTGGCCGGGCATCGCTGTGGCGCCCGCGGCTTGGGGATCGTTGAAGTACAGGTCGCGTACCTCGGGCCGGGCCGCGGCGAAGGCCACGAAGGCGCGGGTCGTGTCGGCGTCGTAGGCCAGGTCACGGCCGGGTCGGTCGTCGGGTCGGTTCCACCAGGCCTCGTAGCGGGAGCCATCGGTCCGCCAGAGCCGCAGGTCGAGGCAGTCGCCGCGGTAGTGGTCCTTGTGGCCGAGGGGATCGGGCTGAAGGGGACGATCGGTGGAGATGTCGCCCACCATCGGCGCACATCGTGCGGTGTCGTGGCCGAGGGTGGCAGTGCAGTGCTCGTGCCAGTCGGCGGTCAGGTCGACCAGTGCCAGCAAGGTGGCCGGGGTGGCCCAGCAGTCTGTGCCCGCCGGATCGGCGCCCAGAAAGTGGCGCCAGGCTCCGCCGGGTCCGACGCCTACCTCGGCCTTCTGTTGGCGCTCGAGGGTGTCGAGCCCCTCCGCCACGTGTTCCTTGGCGAGACGAATGGGATCGTAGCGGTGGGCGAGGGGAAGCTGGATGCGGCCGGCTTCGCTCACGGTCAGGGCTGTGCTCAGCGGTCCCAGGCGATCTTCGATGGCGGCCTGGACCTCGGCTGGGGTGGTTGCGGTGGCTGCCGCGATGAGGCCGATGATCACGGCAGGCTCGTGCCGTCTGGTCGCACGTAGCTGCCGTCCGGGCCCCTCGCAGCCAGGGTCTCCACGGCCGACAGGGTGACCAGGATTCCGCCGGCGGCGAAGCGGCTCACGCCTCCCGCGGGGAGGTTGCCGCCGGGATCGGCGTGGGAGTGGAACTCCAACAGGGTGTGTCCCTCGTCGACCGACGTCAGCAACCAGGCGCCGCGGGTGAACGCCAGCGGGTAGCCCTTGGCTGCGAGGGCTGCGGCCTCGGAGTCGGCGTGTCTCTCCAGGTGGCCGGCCTCGTTCTCGTCGTTCCAGGCCATCTCCCAGAGGCGGCCCGCGCTCTGAGCGAAGAGCTCCGCGCTGTGCTGCACCCGCGTCACCCACCAGCGGTCAGAGGCGATGTTCAGGGGGAGGTAGTGGAAGACGAGCCTCCCAGCGGCTCCGGCCTGCCCTTCCAGCAGGATGCTGTGGCTCAGGCGTGTGTGAGGGGGGTAGGCGAGCTCGTCGTTGACGGTCTTCCAGACCACCTCGATGGGGTGCGGCAGCACGCTCACGCCCCAGCCCTTTCGGGCAGGGCTTCCGGCCACGGGGGCCGTGCCCGAACGGTGCTCTCCGGCCTCTGCAGCCAGGTAGGCTGCCGTCGGGATCGTCGGAGCGCCCGTCTTGCGCTGAGCCCGAAAGGCCGAGGTCTCCTCGATCACATCGAGCACACCGGCCTGTGCGAGGCCCACGAGCAGCAGCAGCCAGGCCACGATGGATCTCCCTCCTGGGCGGCTCTAACGGCGAGGGCAGCGCCGTGCGAATGGGGTTCGCATGGCCGGGCATTCCCGCTCAAGGACTGACGAAGGTGGACCGCCAGACCCGGAGCCCCTCGCGCTCGCAGGCCACCTCTCGTCGGGAGAGCACCGGACCCGAGGGAGGCTCGGGGACCGACCTCCAGGCGGCGAAGCGGGTGGCGATCAGCTCGGCCATGCCGGGCAGATCGCTGGCCAGATGTACTCGGCCAGCGGGGCGCAGGCGGGCCCTCAAGAGTGCGACGAAGGTGGGGGTCAGCAAGAGGTGGCGCGGATCGTCCGAGGGAGAGGGGAAGAGGATGTCGACGCGATCGAGGCTGTCGTCGACGAGGAGTGTGGCGAAGACGGCGCGGGCGTCGGCACGCACGACGAGGGCGTTGTCAGGGGCGCCCTCGGCAGCTGCAGCGACGGTGCGGCGGATCTCGAGGCCGAGCCATCGCTCATCGGGCCAGCGGCGTGCGTGGGCCAGCAGCCGGTAGCCACGGTCGACTCCGATCTCGACGTTCAGGGGCTGGGCATCGGCCTGTGTGAAGTCCCGGATCTGCGCGGCCAGGACCCGGTGCTCGGGCTGCTCGAACAAGCGACTGCCGTGGAGCACGCCTCGCTGCGAGCGCGCGTCCGAGGCCTCCGGCAGAGGCGGCGCGCGCCACGTGTCGCGATCGATGCGGCTCACAGCATGGTCAGGGGTCCGTTCGGCAGGTCCGAGGCTGTGTGACCGAAGCTCTCGTCCTCGCCCCCGAAGGCGTGCAGGACCGAGGTCAGCAGCTGCTGATGGGTGTAGTCGCCTTGCCGCTCGTAGTCGTCGGGGGTGCCGCTGAGCAGGTCGATGTGGCGACCGGTGGTCACGCCCTCGCCGCAGGCCCCGAAGAGAACGAAGGGCAGCTTGTTGAGGCCGTGCAGGATGCCGTCGCCGAATTCGCTGCACCAGAGCACCAAGGTGGTGTCCAGCAGGTTGTCGCCATCGGCGTCCAGGGTGGCGTCCATGGCGGCCAGCAGATCCGCCACCACCTCGGTGTACCAGCCGATGCCCACCGCGAGCCCGGGCTCGTCGCGGCCGTCGTGCACCATGAAGTGCCAGTTGTTGTAGTGGGCGGTGTCGACCACCGGATCGCCGTCGACGTCGAGCCAGGGGAAGGTGGGATCCTCGGAGCTGGCGAAGAGCAGGGTGCCGACCCGGGTCAGGTCGCACGCCAAGGCGGCCACCATGAGCTCGATCATGCCGTCGGCCACGACGTCTTCGTCTTCGCCGTAGTCGAAGCCCGAGGGCAGCTCCAGATCGGGCCGACCGCAGCCGGCGCCGCCCAGGGCGAAGCGCTGCTCGAGCTCGCGCACCTTCTCGGCGTGGGCGTCGAGGCGGGCCTGGTCTTCGCTCCCGAGCTGTGCGCGGAGCGCGGCGAACTCATCGAGCACGCCATCCAAGACGCTGGCTCGCCGCTCGGACAGCGCTGCGATCTCTTCGGCGCTCAAGCTGGCGTCGCCGAAGAGGCGCACCTGGGCCAGCTCGGGGTTGTTGATGACATCGACGGGATCACCGGCGCCGTAGAACATCTCCCGTGCGGTCACGAGGCCCGAGCCGCCTGTTCCGCCGCCGATGCCGAGGTCGACCCGCGCATAGGAGGTGTCGGTGGAGATGCGCTCGGCGATGACCTGCTCGATGCTGGGGCCACCTCCGGTCAGCACGCTCGCTCCCTGGTCCTCGAAGAGCGCGCCGGTCAACACGGTGGCATCGGCGTTCTCGTGACCGTCTCCGGCGGAGTTGTACTGGGGCACCCGGTTGTCGAGGCCGGACACCACCACCATGCGGTCCTCGAAGCCGCTCAGGGGCCCCAAGATCTCCGAGAGCTCCCAGTCGGTCTCGGATCCCGTGGGCACCCACTTCTCCATGACCGTTCCCTGCCGGTGCTTGATCAGGAGCAGCCGCTTTGGGGCCCCCGATGGCATGGCGCGGGCGGTCCGCGGGCGGATGGCCTCGAGGAAGGGAAGGGCGAGCACGCCACCACCGGCTCCACGGAGGAAGGAGCGGCGGCTCTGGCCCTGTCGGCGCCGCCGGCTCACTCTGGCACCACGTGCAGGAAGGCGTCGGACTGGCTGATGGACACCACGAGCTCACGCAGATCACCTTCGCTGGCCTCGAACCGGCTCTCGAGGCGTTCCAGTCCGCAGGCGTCGGCGTGCTCGGCGGGACGCCCGATGGCGTACTCGAACCAGCGCTCGGCATAGCAGGCTCGGGCGCGTGGTCGGTCCAGGTTCTTGAGCAGGCCAGCGGCGTCGTCGAAGGAGGTGTCGTCGAGCTCGCCTGAGGCGTCCACAGTCAGCCCGTCCTCCCAGACCTCTCGCCACTCGCCCACAGGTCCGTAGTGCTCGAAGGCGAAGCCAGCGGGGTCGATGCGCTCGTGGCACACCGCGCAGGACGGGTCTTCCCGGTGCTGCTCGAGGCGATCGCGGACGCTCTGTCCTTCGACGGCTTCTGGTAGATCGAAGTCCACATCGGCGGGTGGTGCGAGCTCTTCGCAGTAGAGCTGCTCCAGCAAGAAGGCGCCGCGGCGCACGGGGGCCGAGGTGTTGGCGTAGCCGTGTGCGGCCAGCCAGGCGGCGCGGGTGAGCACGCCCGGACGCGTCTCGTCCAGCTCCACCCGGCTCCAGTCCGGTGTGTCGTCCTCGATGGAGACCCCGTAGATCTCGGCCAGCTCGGGGGTGAGCCACGTCTCCTGGCTGTCGAGGAGAGCATCGAAGCGGCCATCGCCCAGCCACACCACCTCGCTGACGAAGAGCTCCGTCTCCTGGCGGGCCTCCTCCAGGGTGGAGTCGTTCCAGCTCGGGTACAGCTCGTCGTCTTTGCTCACCTCGTCGAGGCGCTCCAGGCGCAACCAGTCGTGGTGGAAGCGGACCACCATGTCCACGGCGCGCGGGTCGTCCACCATGCGCCGGGCAGCCTCACGCACGCCGGCGCGGGTGGACAGGGTGCCGCTCTCGGCCTCGGCGAGGACCCCGGCATCGGGGGTGGTGTTCCAGAGGAAGAACGAGAGGCGGCTGGCCACCGCGTAGCCGTCGAGGGTGGCCACGCCATCGTCGTCGACCGACTCGGTGGTGGTGTCCAGGTACAGGAATCGGGGGGACTGCAGGGCGAATTCGATGGCGGCACGGCAGCCGTCCTCGGGGTCTTCGCCCAGCTCCACCATCGCCTCCACCAGGACGGCGGAGTCATCGTCGAGAGGTCGCCGGAACGCGGCCTCTGCGAAGGCGAGGGCCCATGTCACCGCTTCTTCGTCGGATGCGCAGGCCGAGACATCGGCGCCGGCTGCGGCCGCCTCGGCGAATTCCAGGATGCCCTCGGCGCCTGCCGCACTCACGGTGTTTGCCGTGGGCCAGGTGCTCATTCCCCCGTCGGCCGTGGTGACCGGAAAGACACCGGAGGCCACGGAGACATCGAGCAGATCGGCTGCTGCGGCGAGGGCCTGGCGATCGGTCAGCCGACGGAGTGGGC
>JAERSX010000763.1 GCA_016845285.1 Deltaproteobacteria bacterium
CCCCTGAGCTGACCGCCCACCTCGATGTGATGGCGGCCTTGCCCGAAGAGGTGGAGCCCAGCCGCTAGAACTGGTGAGCTTCGGTGCTCTCGGAGAGCGCGAGGGTGTCACCTGCGCCACCACTGATGACGCTGCGTACAGCGTCGAAGTAGCCGGTGCCCACCTCGCGCTGGTGGCGTACCGCCGTGTACCCGTCCACTGCGCTCGCGAACTCGGCCTGCTGCAGACGAGAGTAGGCAGCCATCCCTTCCTCGCGGTAGCCACGCGCCAACTCGAACATGCTGTGGTTGAGTGCGTGGAAGCCGGCCAGGGTCACGAACTGGAAGGCATACCCCATGGCACCCAGCTCCCGCTGGAAGCGGGCGATGGTGTCCTGGTCGAGGTGCCGACGCCAGTTGAAGCTGGGCGAGCAGTTGTAGGCGAGCATCTTGCCCGGGAAGCGAGCGTGCATGGCCTCGGCGAAGCGACGCGCCTCTCCAAGATCGGGGGTGGAGGTCTCGCACCAGAGCAGATCGGCGTACGGCGCGTAGGCGAGCCCCCGCTGGATGGCCTGCTCGAGGCCACCCTGGATGCGGTAGAAGCCGTCGGCCGTTCGCTCGCCCGTCATGAAGGGATGATCTGCGGGGTCGATGTCGCTGGTCATGAGCCGCGCAGAGTTCGCGTCGGTGCGCGCCATGAGCAGCGTGGGCACCCCCATGACATCTGCCGCCAGGCGGGCCGAGACCAGGGTCTGGACGAATTGCTGGGTGGGTATCAACACCTTTCCCCCCAGGTGCCCACACTTCTTCTCGCTGCTGAGCTGGTCCTCGAAGTGCACACCAGCGGCTCCCGCCGCGATCATGGCCTTCATGAGTTCATAGGCGTTGAGGGGTCCCCCAAAGCCAGCCTCGGCGTCAGCCACGATGGGCGCAAACCAGTTGCGCTGAGCGCCCCCCTCCGCGTGCTCCACCTGGTCGGCCCGCTGCAGCGCCTGGTTGATGCGCTCCACCACCTTGGGCACCGAGTTCACCGGGTACAGGCTCTGGTCCGGGTACATGTGCCCCGAGAGGTTTGCGTCGGCAGCCACCTGCCAACCGGACAGGTAGATGGCCTCGAGCCCGGCGCGCACCTGCTGGACAGCCTGGTTGCCGGTCAGCGCGCCCAGGGCGTTCACATAGGGCCGCGTCTTGAGCAACATCCAGAGCCGCCGAGCGCCGAGCTCGGCGAGGGTGTGCTGCACATGCACGCTCCCTCGGAGACGATCGACATCTTCAGGACCGTAGGGGCGGTGGATGCCGGCCCAGCGGTCAGCCATGGGATCGTGCGGATGGGTTGGCAAGACGGTCATGACGGACTCCTGGTGGGCGCGCAGACGTCGCCGTCCGCGTCGCGGTGGACACGTGGGTGAGAGGTGAAGGCTTGACTGGTCGAGCGGCCTAGGCCGACTGTGAGGCCAGCTCGTCGTGAGGCTGATGTACGCGCACGTAGGCCTCGAGAGTCAGGAACTCTGCGAAGGCGGGGGAACAGATCTGGCGCAAGAACATGGCTGCGGCTTCAGCGAGCTCCGGCGTGCCTACCAGAGGGCCACCTTCGCCAGCGATTCGCTCGAGCTCCTCGTCGAGAACGTCGGCGAGCAGAGCTTCGTCAACACGAACCGGGCCGTCAGGCCCGTCGACCTCGGCACCGTGGTGGCGCCACTGCCACAGCTGCGCGCGGCTGATCTCAGCGGTCGCTGCGTCCTCCATCACATCGTAGAGCGGGCAGCACCCGAGGCCGCGCAACCAGCTCGCGACGTACTGGACACCCACCCGGAGGTTGAGGCGCACACCGTCGAGGGTGCGGGTGCCGGCCGGGACTGCGAGGAGGTCGGCCGCGCCCACCTCGACGTCCTGTCGGGCGACGTGATGCTGATGCGGCATGGGCATGCCAACATCGAAGACCTCGCGGGCCAGAGGCACGAGACCGGGATGGGCCACCCAGGTACCGTCGTGGCCGGCCGAGACCTCCCGAGTCTTGTCGGCGCGCACCTTGGCGAGGGCCCGCTCACTGGCCACCGGATCTCTGCGAATGGGGATCTGAGCCGCCATGCCGCCCATGCCATGGACGCCACGTCGGTGGCAGACCTGCACCAGACGAGCTGTGTACGCGGCCAGGAAGGGCTGATCCATGCCCAGCTGACCCCGCTCTGGCAGCACCCGCGTCGGATCTGCGCGGAGGGTCTTGATGACACTGAAGATGTAGTCCCATCGACCCGAGTTGAGGCCAGCAGCGTGGTCTCGCAGCTCGTAGAGGATCTCGTCCATCTCGAAGGCGGCAGGGAGAGTCTCGATGAGCACCGTGGCCTTGAAGGTGCCCACCGGAACGCCGAGAGCATGCTGGGCTGCCACAAAGACATCATTCCAGAGCCGAGCCTCGAGGTGGGACTGCAGCTTGGGCAGGTAGAAGTAGGGAGCGCTTCCCCGCCGCCTGAGCTCGGCTGTGTTGTGGAAGGCAAAGAGCCCGAAGTCAACGAGGCAGCCAGGTACAGCGGCTCCGTCGACCTCGAGGTGGGCCTCTGGAAGATGGAGGCCACGGGGGCGCACCATGAGGACGGCCGGGTCCTCTGCGAGGCGCAGGGTTCGGCCACGCTTGGCGTCATCGAAGGAGATGGTGCCCCGCACAGCATCGCGTAGATGGCGCTGGCCGCTGACCACATGCGACCACATCGGCGTCAGCGAGTCCTCGAAGTCGGCCATGAACACGCGCGCGCCGCTGTTGAGAGCATGAATGATCATCTTGCGGTCGACGGGACCGGTGATCTCGACCCGGCGATCCCACAGCTCGGGGGGCAGCGGTGCACAACGCCAGTCCCCTTCTCGAATGGCGACGGTCTCAGGGAGGAAGTCGGGCCGCTCGCCTGCATCGAAGCGAGCCTGCCGCGCGTCGCGAGCAGCGAGCAACTCCGTGATTCGAGGACCAAAGGCCCGCACGAGATCGGCGACGAAGCGCAGGGCGGAAACACTCAGGATCGGAGCGTCCTCAGGGGACACCGGGCCACGTACGAGGATGCCACGCGGTGGTTTCATCAGGCCTCTCCAGCTGGGACCCGACCGTGGCCCCTTGATGTAAAGACTTTTCCATGAGATGTGCTGGCCTACAATAGGTTCGAGTTGAACAGGCTGATCGACCTGTAAACTCCGTGAATGTGAACACTGTAAACAAGTAAATCTTGTCAACGGGAGGCGCGATGAGCGACGCACCCAGGTTGGGTGGACGGGTTCGGGCCCTGCGACGCCGGGAAGGCCTCACACAGCGCCAGCTAGCCGAGCGGCTTGCCATCTCTGCGAGCTACCTCAACCTCATCGAGCATGACCGACGCCCGCTGTCCGCCACGCTGTTGATCCGGCTGGCCCAGCTCTTCAACCTCGATCTCCAGGCCTTCGCAGCCGAGGACGACGCACGGGTCACCGCCGATGTCATGGAGGTACTGGGCGACCCCCTCTTCGATGAGTTGGAGCTCACCCAGGGCGAGGTGAAGGACTTCGTGTCGCAGAGCCCCACAGTGGCCAAGGCCCTGCTCGCCCTCTACGCCGGGTACCGTGAGAGCCGCCTCTCGGCGGACGACCTGGCCGAGCGTGTGGCCGACGACGGGAGCCACACCGGCTCGTCGATGCTGCCGCAGGAAGAGGTCCACGACTTCATCGGCCGGAATGGCAACTACTTCCCAGAGCTGGAGGAGGCCGCCGAGCGCCTCTGGGACGAGGTCCTGGACGACCCCATGGCCCGCTACGCCGGCCTCCAGCGCCACCTCGCCGACACCTACGGCGTCACCGTCAAGGTCGTGCCCACCGCTGGCCCCTCTGCACCGGTGCGCAGCTTCGATCCCGAGCGCCGCGTGCTCACGCTGAGCGAGGTGCTGCCGCCTCGCAGCCGCCACTTCCAGCTGGCTTACCAGGTGGGTCTCGTCGGCCACGGAGCCCTCTTCGATCGCCTCGTGGGGGGCCAGCGCTTGAGTCATCCGGAGTCGCGAGCGCTCGCGCGAGTGTCCCTGGCCAACTACTTCGCGGGCGCCGTCCTCATGCCCTACGGCTCCTTCCACCGGGCTGCCGAGGCCTGCCGCTACGACGTGGAGCTTCTGGGGCATCGCTTCCGTGTGAGCTTCGAGCAGGTCTGCCATCGGCTCTGCACCTTGGGGCGCCCCGGCTCGGAGGGCGTTCCCTTCCACATGCTGCGCGTCGACATCGCTGGCAACATCAGCAAGCGCTACTCCGGCTCCGGCATTCGCTTCGCACGCTTCGCGGGTGCCTGCCCCCGCTGGAATGTGCACGCTGCCTTCCTCACGCCAGGCCTCATCCGCCGGCAGGTCTCCGTCATGCCTGACGGCACGAGCTTCTTCTGCGTGGCCCGAACCATCCAGAAGTCGAGCGGCGGCTACCACGGGCCCAAGTCCATTCACGCCATCGGCCTCGGGTGCGAGTTGAGTCATGCCCGGCGCTTGATCTACGTCGATGGTGTGGACCTGGACGAGGGCGTGGTCCCGGTGGGCACGACCTGCCGCCTGTGTCCACGGATGGACTGCAACCAACGTGCCCTCCCCGCGATCCAGCACCCGCTGAAGGTCGATGCCTCCACGCGCGGCATCAACTTCTACGCACCGGTGTCCGGAAGCACGGCCGGCAACGGATAGAGGGTCGTCAGGAGGCAGGAATGGGGTTGTGGCAGGACGCGAAGAGCCGCGGGGAGGCCCTGGTCGAGCGCTACGGACGCATCGCCATCGGCACCTTCCTGGTCCTGATGATCGCAAATTACAGCCTCTTCTACGTGCTCATCGACATGGGCGTGGAGCTGAAGGGAGCTGCGGGGACCTCGGGCAAGGCAGCCGCAGCCTTCGCCGCCTACAAGCTCTTCATGCCGCTTCGCATTGCGCTGGCCGCGGTGCTGACGCCCTTCGTCGCCCGGGTGGTGTGGCGCTTTCGTCCGCCCCCCGAGGCCTCCCCTGGAGAAGCCCCCTCAGAGGCTGGCTGAGCCAGCTCGGAGCGTGCGCCAGTGACCGATCTCCTCGCCGCGCGCTCCCAGATGGCCATGTCCCTGGGCTTCCACATCATCTTCGCCATCGTGGGCATGGCCATGCCCCTGCTCATGATCATCGCCGAGGGCATGTGGCTCCGCACTGGAGATCCTCTCTGGAAGGAGCTCGCCAAGCGCTGGAGCAAGGGCACCGCCATCCTCTTCGCCGTGGGCGCTGTGAGCGGCACCGTGCTCAGCTTCGAGCTCGGCCTGCTGTGGCCACACTTCATGGCCCACGCCGGCCCCATCATCTCCATGCCCTTCTCGCTGGAGGGCTTCGCCTTCTTCCTCGAGGCGATCTTCCTGGGCATCTACCTGTACGGCTGGGGAAAGGTCGGTCGTGTGGCTCATCTCCTCGCAGGGGTGGGCGTCTTCGTGTGCGGCATGGCAAGCGCCATCTTCGTGGTGGCTGCCAATGGATGGATGAACACGCCCCAGGGCTTCACCATCGCGGCCGATGGAACCTGGGGCGAGATCGACCCCTGGGCAGCCATGTTCAACGAGGCCTTCCCCACCCAGGCCCTGCACATGGTGCTCGCAGCCCTGTGCAGCGTGGGCTTCGCGGTTGCCGGTGTCCACGCCTGGATGCTGCTGCGCGACAGCCGTCACGAGTTTCACCGGCGTGGCCTCACCATCGCCCTGGCAGTGGGAGGCGTGTTCGCGCTCCTCCAGCCGATCAGCGGCGACCTGAGCGCCAAGATGGTGGCCCGCACGCAGCCCGTGAAGCTCGCTGCCCTCGAGGGTCACTGGGAGACAGAGGCCAGCGCCTCCCTCCGCATCGGTGGCTGGCCAGACGAGGCAGCCGAAGAGACGCCCTACAGCATCGAGCTCCCCGGCATGCTGAGCTGGCTGGCCTTTGGAGACACGGAGGCGGTGGTGATGGGCCTGAAGGACGTGCCGCGCGCGGATCGCCCGCCCGTGCTCGTCACCCATCTCGCCTTCCAGGTGATGGTCGGGTGCGGCACGGTGCTGGCCGGCGTGTCGGTGCTGATCGGGGTGCTCGCCCTGCGCCGCCGCGAGCTGCCTCGCGATCGTTGGCTGCTGTGGCTGATCGTCGTCGTCTCCCCACTCGGCTTCGTTGCGACAGAAGCAGGCTGGGTGGTGACCGAGGTGGGGCGCCAGCCCTGGGTTGTTCAGGGCTTGCTCCGTACGGCGGATGCCGTGACACCCATGCCTCACCTGATCGTTCCGTTTACCGCCTTCAGCGCTCTCTATGCCCTCCTCGCTGTCGTGGTCATCGTGCTGTTGAGGCGACAGGTCTTCGACGTGGGACCGGTCCCGGACGCACACCGTGGATGAGCCGAGCCTCTTGGCGCTGACCACGGCGGGCGTGATGGGCCTGGCGCTGGTGCTCTACGTGCTCACGGGTGGTGCCGACTTCGGGGGCGGCGTCTGGGATCTGCTCGCTCAGGGCCCGCGAAGACGGCGCCAGAGAGCCTTGGTGGCCGAAGCCCTGGCCCCGGTGTGGGAGGCCAACCATGTCTGGCTCATCCTGTTGGTGGTGCTGCTCTTCGTGGGCTTCCCCACCGCCTTCGCCGCCGTGGGCATCGCCCTGCACCTGCCACTGAGCCTCATGCTCGTGGGCATCGTGCTGCGCGGCACCGCCTTCGTGTTCCGGTCCTACGATCCCCACAATCCCGACGAGACCGTCGGCCCCTGGCGCCTGGTGTTCGCGGTCTCCAGCACGGTGACGCCGGTGATGCTGGGGACGAGTCTCGGGGCCCTGGCCACCGACTCCCTGCCCCTCGACCCGGCCACCGGCATCGTCCAGACCGACTTCGTCAGCGCATGGCTGGCTCCCTGGCCCTTCCTCGTGGGGCTCCTGACCCTTGGCCTGTGCGCCTTGCTCGCGGCGGTCTACCTCACCCTCGAGGCACGCGAGGCGGAGCTCCAAGACGACTACCGCTGGCGGGCCCTCGCAGCCCAAGGCGTCGTCGCACTGCTGGCCCCGGCCACGCTCGTCCTTGGCATGGGGGCCGCGCCACGCTTCACCACCAACCTCCTCGAAGGGCCCGTATCGCTCGGGCTCGTCGCCCTGGCCACGGCCGCTGCCCTCGCCACCACGGTGGCGCTGTGGACCCGAGCCTGGCGATGGGCCCGGCGGGCTGTCGTGGTGCAGGCTGGCACGATCGTGGCCGGCTTCGGCTTCGCTCAGCTCCCGGTGATCGTGGGACCAGACCTCACCATCGCCTCTTGTGCCGCACCCGATGAAGTACTCAGGCCGGTGCTCATGTGCCTGGCGCTCGGGGCACCGGTCCTCGCTGCCGCGCTGTGGTGGCTCTACCGGGTCTTCAAGGCGGCACCAAGCGAGGGTTGACACATCCACTGTCTCCACGCACTGATGGATCAGACCGAGGAGAGCCCGTGGTGCCCTGGATCCACACCGCCGTCATGACCGTGGCCCTGGGCGCCAGCCCAGCCGTGGAGCCGATGCCGCAGGAGGTGCTCCCGGGCAGTGTTGTCACGCCGGCACCCGCCGAGACCGAGCCGCCCGCCATCGACTACTCCGCACTCCAAGGACGAATCTGGACCGAGGACCGCCTGGATCGCCTGAGCCTGGACCCCAGCGCTGCGGGCGAGGCCATGCTCGACTTCACGCCCGGTGCCCACGTCGATGCCCGCGGCACCCTCTGGCTCAACGGCAGCGCCGTCCACACCGTGCTCATCGACGGCCACCCCTACGATGTAGACAGCCGCCGCTGAGCCGCTGGGCTACCCCTCTCCGGGATCGGCCGAGAGCACCGGCACGCCGATGGCCTGAGGCGCAGGGTCGAAGTCGTCACTGAGGCTGCCGTAGTCGGCCATCTCGTTGGGCACGGTCCACACCTGGCCCGAGTAGGGCGCGACGGTCACCTCCCACTGGACGTCCTTGGGGAAGTCCGCCTCGTCTGGGTAGACGTAGCCGACCGGCTGGCCGTCTTCGTAGAGCAAGGCCAGATCGGCCCAGCCCGCGAGGATCTCAGTGAGCACGACCTCCTCACCGCTCGCTGCGATCTCGTCCTGGTCCACACCCAGGAAGCTGATGAGGAGTGGGAGCTCGGTGGCGAAGTAGGTGCCCTCGGGCCAGGGCTCCAGGCCCTCCTCGTTGCCGGGCTGGGGACCGTTGTAGCGCATGTACACGCGCGGCCAGACGTCGGCGTAGCCGAAGTCGGCGATGACCGGGTTGGGGTGTGGATCGGCGAGGCCGTCGCCGTCGGCGTCGATGGCGTTGATGACGAAGCCCGTCTGACAGAGATCGTCGCCACCGTCGTAGGGCCCCTCCAGGGTGAAGGGCGTGCCGTCGCCCACCAACAGGTCAGAGTAGATGCCCACCGACTGCAGGGTCATGATCGACTGTCCACCGCCAGCCGTGATGGTGTACTGACCATCGTCTGGGTGGGCGATCTCGAAGGCGGCTCGCTCACGCGGGTAGTCCCGATTGACCGTGAGCGTGATGTTCCGGGCGTGCTCCCCCCCGAAGAGCTCGACGGTCCCGAGCTGAGTGGCGCCGATGTCGGTGATGTAGCCACCCGCCTCGTCCCCACAGCTGGCCGCGGTGGCCGCGGTGGCCAGCGGACTGAAGTCCCAGTCGTTGTCGACGAGGACGCGCACGTAGTACTCGCCGTCGGGGATGCCGGTGACACCGTATGGGGCACTCCAGACGCCGTTCTCTCCGGTGAAGTCCGCCGGATCGATGCTCGCGAAGGTGAGCGGTGCGCCCGTGCCCTCGGGGATGGGGGGATTGTCGACGTCGTAGACGAGCACGTGCACGGGGCCGTCGATGGACTGACCGCCATAGGTGACCACACCAGAGATGCCGTTGAGCATGGCCTCGTTGGCCGCGACGGGAGCCTGGTAATCGCAAGCCAGGAGCGTGAGCAGGATCAGCATGGGGTACTCCTAGAAGCGGTAGGTAGCGGTGCCGAAGAGACGGCTGGTGACGGGCTGACCCTTGGGGTGCTCGCGCACGCCCTCGCCCGAGATGAGGCTGCCGAGGTTCCAGGCCGAGAGCTCCAGCTCCAACGCCTCGTCCTTGAAGGGACGGGCCGCGACCCAGGCACTCAGGATGGTGCGTGCCTCGATGGGCGTCTCCACCACCTCGAGCTGTCCGGCGGCATCGAACTCACGCAGACGCCAGGTCTGTGGCGACAGGTAGTGGACGTGTCCGGAGACATCGACGCGGAAGGGGGAGCGGTAGATGACACCACTGTTGACCTTCAGCACCGAGGCCGAGGTGTCCGCGATCACGTTGGTGCCGTCGTCCTCGGTGATCTGCTGGAAGTGGGTGTTGGCGTAGAGATCGAGACCGTTGACCGGGAAGAGCCGTCCCTCGAGCTCGACGCCGTACGCGAGGTAGGTCGGATCGACGTTGGTGAAGCCCGTGGTGCCCGCGCTGAAGCCGTCCAGTGTGGTGTCGAAGAAGTTGACCTCGGAGTCCACCGACCTGACGTAGATGAGGTCGGTGACCCGGTTGACGTAGGCGGCAACGTCGGCGCGGTGGAAGTCACTGGACTCGTCGTGGAGCCCCACCTCACCGGTGAGGATGCGCTCTGGGCTGAGGTTGGGATCGCCATCGGTCTGGATGCAGACAGCGTCGTAGGAGCCCGACGGCTGGCAGACATCGGTGTAGGACTCCATGAAGGTCGGCGCGCGGAAGGAGGTACCGACCGTGGTCCGAACACTGGTCTTGTCTGCGACTCGATAGATGGCGGAGCCTCGGGGAGAGACCGTCTCACTCAGCTTGATGAGCGGATGATTGTCGACGCGCAAGGAGCCGACCAGCGAGAGCTTGCCTGCGTTGACGGTGTCCTGGGCGAAGACGCTCTGGTGATGCTCGACCACCGGGGCCAGCGTGGGGTCGATGAGCGTCCAGGCGATGGACTTGTAGCGATAGCCGATGCCGTAGTTGACGGTGTGGCTGAGGTTGCCGGTGTCGAACTGGTGCTTGCCCTCCAGCTCCACGTCGACCACGTCGCTGTCGAGCTCGCTGCTGAGCTGACGACCGCTCTCGTAGCCGCCCCAGGGCACGGGTTCGCCGACCAGAGAATTGTAGTAGGTCCGGAGGTGGAAGTCGCCGTAGCTGAGGTCACCACGCAGCCAGCCTGCCTCGAAGGGGAAGCGCCAGTCTCCCAAGGTGCCGAGCACGTAGAACTCGTTGGCGCCGACGACGTAGCCACCGGTGAGGCTGGCGAAGCCCTTGCCGTCGGCGAAGGTCCGGTCCACCCGCGCATTGACACGCGATGCCCGCAGCGAGAGGTCGTTCTCTTCGGTGTTCGCCTGAAAGGCATAGTCCTCTCCCACCGGTTGCTCCGTCGCCCAGGAGCCTGTCTGGTGGTAGCCCAGCGCCATGCGGTAGCTGTAGAGGCCCTCTCGACCCGTCACCATGGCAGTGCCCTGGGCGTAGCCGGGCGTTCCCGCCTCGACGCGGACGAGGTTGTCACCGTCACCAGGAGTGCGCGTGATGATGTTGATCACGCCCGTCATGGCGTTGGCGCCGTAGACCGCTGAGCCCGGACCCCGGATGATCTCGATGCGTTCGATCTCCTGAATGCTCACGGGCAAGGTGGCCCAGGCGGTGTTGCCCAGGAGGTCGAGGTACAAGCTGCGCCCATCGATGAGGACGAGCACCTTGTTGGCCAGCTCCCGGTTGAAGCCACGGATGGAGATGTCGGGCTGGCTCGCCGCGAGGGACATGGCCTCCACACCCACGACGCGTCTCAGGAGATCGGGAATGTTGGTGGCACCAGAGGTTCGGATGTCCTCTTCGGTCAGCACGGTGATGGTCGACGGCGAGTCGAGGGGGCTCTGGCCGTAGCGTGACGCGGTGACGACGACGCGCTCGTAGGCATCGGACAGGAAGTCACCCTGGTCGATCTCGACCCCCGGCGTGGTCACACCGATGGTGCCCTCCCCTCCTTCGGTGCTCGTTCCGCCTCCGGTTTCCTCGCCACCATCGGCCACCACGGTGCCGCGCTCTGCCAGGTCAGCGCTGATGGATGCCAGCTCGTTGGCGATGGCCCGCAGACGATCGAGCTCCTCAGCCGTGGCCGCTCCCCCGACGGGCCCCGTGGGCACCTCCGGCGCCGCCACCACCATGCCCTGGCGCAGCTGCGCTTCCAGGGTGGCGATCATGGGATCGATGTCCTTGGCCTTCTCCGGCACTGCCTCGCGATACAGCTTGTAGTACTTGATGGCCGTGTCCAGATCGCCCAGATCAGCGTAGGCCCGCCCGATGTTGTAGACGGTCGCTGGGTGCGGGTAGATGGACTGCGCCGCCTGGAACTTCTCCAGAGCACCGGTGAAGTCTTTGGACTTGGCGGCCTCGAGACCAGCGATGAAGTACCGACGTGCCTCGTCCCTCGGCTCGGCCTGAGCCGGTGCGGCCCACAACAGCGCCGCCAACCCTCCTGCCAGCCAGACAAAACGAGTCCGTCCAGGCAGTGTCGAACCAGATCCGTCCTGGACGGATCCGGACTGTGCGCGTCGCGTCGCGTACGTCATGCGCCTTGCTCCTCTCGCCGTGAGCAGCCCTCACCCACTGGCCATGAAAACGTAGCAGAGCCCTCCTGGACGACGTGGCCGACGTGTAGCGGTGCGGTGACGGACACGTGACGTGCACCAGACGGCGGGAGTGGGACATCGATGCCCCACTGTTCGGGGCACCTCCATCACTGGCCATCCAGACACCATACGGGCGACCGATCACAGCGAAGTTCCGCATAGACCCTTATTCTTCGAGCCCAGCAGAGACTGCTCAAGCCCTGTCAGCGGCGTAACCAGTGTCATTCATGTGACATGTCCCAAACTCGGAGCGGGGCGGACACTCAGGGAGCGCGCGGCGCCAATGCGCCACTCTGAGTCTGTGCGGCCCCTGGGTCGGCGAGCTGTCGTTCGGCGGCCCACCAGCCAGCCGCACCAGCTGCGCCAAGCCAGAGAGAGCCCCCCAGGATGCCGAGCAGCCACCATCCCCAGCGCGGCTGTTCGAGACCGAGGATCTGATCGCGAACCACCTCACCCGTGTCGAGGGTCGGGGTGGCGTCACTGTCTTCGTGCTCCGGGGGCACGGGTCGCTCTTCGGTGGTCGGCTCGGGTGCCCACGTGCGCTGGACCCACGTGGGCTCGTCGAGGATGCGTCGTCGCCCCGCCCCCGCCATCACCCCCATGGGCTCGGTGCCGTCACCGTCGCTGAGCTCGGGGGGCTGCTGAAGCCGCGTCTCTTCGGCGTCAGCAGCCGGAAGGCGTGCCGTGACCGAAGGATCGGTGCAGTCATCTGTACTCATCGACCGGGCCGCCCCTGCGGGCCCCAGATTGGGCCGCTGTCAGTAGTCGTCGGGAATGTCGAGATAGCCGGGCGCGCCAGCACCTTCCTCAGTGCCCTCGCCCGCACTGGCCTCATCGCCTTCGCCTGCCGTGGCCTCTTCTCCACCTTCGGAGCCGACGTCCGAACCAGGCGTCGACGCTGCTTCCTCGGTCTCGGCCACCGGCGGCTTCTGAACCTTCTTCCGCACCCTCTTCGTCTTCGGAGGCGGCGCTGCCTCCGCTTCCGGGGGTTCCTCGGTGGGCGTGGCATCGGCCTCGGTCGCGTCCGAACCGCCCACCTCCACAGCAGGCTCCTCGGGCACGGTCGGCGCCGTCTCAGCTCCGTCCTCTCCGGTCGCGGGAACCACGATGGGATCGGGCCCATCGAGAGGCACCACATCCACGGCTTGCCGCATCTTGTAGGTCACGAGACCCACTCCAGCCCCACCCACCAACAGGAACACCAGCGCCACGAGCCCCCAGAGCCAGGTGCGGCTGGGCCGTCGTGCGGCACCTGCATGTTCGGTATCTGAAGGAAGCAGGGTGGAGGAGGTGCGGAGCGTACCGCTGCCCGTCGAGAGCAAGGCGGCGGACGGAACCCGTGTGCCCACACCGCCCAGGCTGGTGCTGGTGGCGGTGTCCGGATCCAGTCCGATGCTGGCGCGTAGATCGCGCATGAGCTCGACGGCGTCCGAGTACCGCTGGCTCGGCTGCTTGGCCAGACACTTCCGCACGATGGACTCGAGGCTGGGAGGCACCTCGATGCCTGGCGCTTTGTCGGCAAAGCGGGGGATGGGGTCCTTGATGTGGGCCACCATGGTCGCCGTGCCGGTGTCGGCATGGAATGGCCACTTGCCAGTGATGGACCGGAAGAGCAGCACGCCCATGGCGTAGATGTCGGTGGCCTGATCGACCGGCTGGCCCTGGATCTGCTCGGGCGCCATGCAGTGCGGCGAGCCCAGGATGAGACCGGCGCGCGTGATGTCGTGGTCCTGCTCCATGCACTTGACGAGGCCGAAGTCCACGACCTTGACGCACTCCTCGCCCTCATCATCGACACGGATGAGGAGGTTGCTCGGCTTCAGATCTCTGTGGATCACACCGCGTTTGTGGGCGTACCGAAGCGCGCTGCACACCTGGAGCAACAGGCGCACCGATCGCTCCACGGTCAACGTGCCCGAACGCAGCAGGTCGGTGTAGCGAGGACCATCGATGAACTCGAGCGCCAGGAAGAACCGGCCATCCTTCATCTGGCCGTAGTCGTAGAGCGTGACGATGTTGCGATGGTCGAGAGACGCGAGGGTCTCGGCCTCCAGGCGAAAGCGTTCCTCGAAGCCAGAGCCATCATCGACGTCGGCCGGAGGTGCGAGCACCTTCAAGGCCACGGCGCGATTCAACATGACCTGCTGTGCCAGGTACACGACACCCATGCCGCCGCGGGCAACGATTCTCTCGACCTCGTAGCGCCCTGCGATGAGCTCGGTCGTGGAGTCGGTGGATGGTTGCGTCATGTGCAGGCGTCGGTCAGGTCACAAAGAAGGGTACGGGACATGCCGACTGGTCCTCCTCTTGAGCCAGCCACGACACAAGCCGTGAGTGAAAGCGAAAGATAAACGCATGAAGGCCGCTTGCCACGTGTAAGCGTAGCATGCACCCAGACCCGAGCAACCGCACCCCGGACAGAGCGACTGCTCAACCACCACCCCGAACGGTCAAGTCGATCTGATGACTGGCGCCACGCTCGTCGAGCACGGTGACCTGATGTAGACCGGGCTCCGGCGTCCACCACATGCGCTCGTGGGGGGCTGCGGCACCCAAGAAGACCCCGTCAACAAACCAGCTGAGGGCTCCCGACGACACTCCTGCGTCTGCCTCCAGGGGGATCTCCTGGTCGCTGGGCGAGAGTCCTGCCATCAGCAGGGTCACCTCCCCCGCGGCGGGCGAGACGATGCGTGGGGGCAGAGAGGTGGCAGGTGGCGAGCAAGCTTCCGCCAGCTGGGGCGGCTCAGGGAGGCTGCGGTGACGATCTGCGAGCCAGCGTCTCACCGCGCCAGGCCAGGCCACCACCACT
>JAERSX010000764.1 GCA_016845285.1 Deltaproteobacteria bacterium
ATGCAGACCCCGCCATCGAGGCAGTCACCGTCCTCGCAGTCCAGCAGCCCGTCGCCGTCGTTGTCGCGGCCGTCGGCGCAAGCCTCGGGGCAGAGACCCGTGCCGTCGCAGTCCGTGTCGTCGCAGTCGAGGGCGCCGTCGCCGTCATTGTCGCGGCCGTCGGTGCAGTCCTCCGGGCATGAGCCGTCGCAGTCGGTGTCGTCGCAGTCGGTGGCGCCGTCCTCGTCGTCGTCCACACCGTTGTCGCAGTCCTCGGGACAAAGGTCCGGGCAGTCGGTGTCGGCACAGTCGATGGCGCCATCCCCGTCGTTGTCGCGGTTGTCGTCACACTCCTCGGGGCAGCCGGGCCCGTAGCAGTCGCGGTCGTCGCAGTCGGTGGCGCCGTCGTTGTCGTTGTCGCGTCCGTCGTCGCAGACCTCGTCGCATCGCCCGCTGTCGTCGCAGTCCTCGTCCTCGCAGTCCAAGGCACCGTCCCCGTCGTTGTCGATGCCGTCGATGCAATTGCTCTCGTCCTCGTCGAGGGGCTCGGCCGAGTCGGTTCCGCTGGAGGGGTCTTCGGTGTCGTCCTCTTCGCCCCCGTCCTGGACCGGCTCCGCTTGTTCCTTTTCGCCGCACGCTGCCAGCAACGTCGCCAGCAAGACCGCTGATCGGGACCGCATGTGACCTCCCAGGTCACACGGTAGCACGGAAAGCGCGACGGTGGGGGCCCCGCGTTAGCCGTCGAGACCATGGTCGACCCCGCTTCCACCGCCGTGATCGAGACCCGTGACCTGGCACGACGCTTCGGGCGCCGCTGGGCCTTCGCGCGGGTGGATCTGAGGGTGCTGGCCGGCGAGCGTCTGTTGCTGGCCGGGGCCAATGGCTCGGGCAAGACCACCCTGCTCCGGGTGATCTCGACGGTGCTGGCGCCGAGCGCGGGCGAGCTCCGTCTCTTCGGCCAGGACGCGACGGCCGAGCTGGGACCTGTTCGGGCGCGTCTCTCGCTGCTCACCCACCAGCTCGGCCTCTACGAGGATCTGTCGGGCGCCGACAACCTCCGCGTCATGGCCGATCTCGCCGGAAAGACCGCAGACGTGCCGGCGCTGCTGGAGCGGGTGGGCCTGGAGCGCCGGCCCGAGCCCATCCGCACCTACTCTGCGGGTATGCGCAAGCGCCTTGGCCTCGCCCTGGTGCGGCTGCAACAGCCCGAGCTCGTGTTGCTCGACGAGCCCTTCGCCGCCCTCGATCCCAGCGGCATGGACGAGGTGGTCCGCCTCATCGGAGAGCTCGAGGGAACCGTGCTACTCGCCAGCCACCAGCTCGCACGGGCGGCCCGGGTCTGCACCCGCGCCGTGCTCCTCGAGGCGGGGCAGATCTGCTGGCAGGGCCCAGCCGAGCAGGTGGTCCAGGCCTGGTCGGCCCTTCACTCGGGGCCATCATGAGCCAGGGCCTGCTCCGCGCCAGCCTGGCGATCCTCGTCAAGGATCTGCGCATCGAGTGGCGCGCTCGGGCCCGGCTCATGGGCCTCTCGTGCTTCGCGGCCACCATGCTCCCCCTCTTCGCCTTTGCGGTGGGTCCCGACATCAAGACCCTGCGTGCCCATGCGGGTGGCTACCTCTGGCTGACCCTGCTCCTCGCGAGCACGCTCCAGCTGAGCCGGTCCTTCCAGGTGGAGGTCGAGAGCGGCGCCCTCGACAATTTATTGCTTCTTCCCGTGGCGCCCCCCGCCATCTTCTATGGAAAGGCCCTGGCCAGCGCGCTCCAGCTCTCCGTGCTGGCTATCATCACCGCCCCCATCACCTTCGCGCTGTGCGACGCCGGCCTCGTGGAGTCTCCGCTGCTGTTCATCGGCGTCGTCTTGCTCGGTACCGCCGGCCTCGCCGCCCCGGGCACGCTCTACGCCGCGCTCACCGCCAGGCTTCCCTCGCGCCAGCTCCTGCTGCCGCTCCTGCTCTTCCCGCTGGTCGTGCCGTGCCTGTTGGCCGCCGTTAAGGCGACGTCTCTCGTCCTGGAAGGGGATCCCATGGAGCAGACCACTTCCTGGCTCGGCCTGCTCGCCGCCTTCGATGCCGTGTACTGGGGGCTCTGTGGCCTCCTCTTCGGCAAGGTGGTGGACCGATGAGGCCCGGCCTCCGATGGGAGCACGGCGTGCTCGCGCTGGGGCTGGGGCTGCTCGCGTTCGGGCACTACCAGGGCCTCTTCGTGGCGCCGCGCGAGGCCATGATGGGCGACGTGGGGCGCATCCTGTACGTGCACGTGCCCACGGCATGGGTGGGCCTGCTCACCTTCTCCTGGGTCTTCGTGGCCGCCATCGGCTCGCTCTGGTCGGGGTCGATGAAGTGGGACGCGGCCGTGGAGGCCACCGCCGAGGTGGGCGTGGTGCTCTGCAGCCTGCTGCTGGTCCAGGGCTCCATCTGGGCCCGACCCACCTGGAACGTCTGGTGGACCTGGGACCCGCGGCTCACCACCACGGCGGTCATGGCCATCAGCTTCGTGGTGGTGTTGATCCTGCGGCGGGTCATCGACGCCCCCGCTCGACGTCTCACGGTGTCGGCTGTCGCCAGCATCGTGGCCTTCGTCAACGTGCCCATCGTCTACATGTCCGTGAAGTGGTGGCGCACCCTGCACCAGCCCTTCAGCTCGCCAGAGACCGTGGACTCCCCCATGGTCACCCCCCTGCGCATCGCGGCATTCGGCATGCTCTTCCTCAGCATCGCCCTGTGCACCCTCCGCTGGCGCATCGCCCACAAGCGGTTGGCGGCCGAGGCCGAGGCGCCCGAGCTGCCTCCCGAGCAGCCGCAGCTCACCCTTCCCGACGAGGTGTCCTGATGGAATTTTCCGGGCTCATCGAGGGTGGCTGGGGCTATGTGAGCGCCGCCTACGGCATCACGTGGACCGTGCTCCTCAGCTACACGGTCTCGCTCCTCCTGCGGAGTCGCCAATGAACCCCACCCAGCGACGTCTCTTCCTCGTGGGAGCGCTCAGTGTCGCAGGCGTCGGCCTCGGTGTCGTCGCCTTCGGGAACCTGGGCGAGAGCCTCGTCTACTACTGGGACCCCACCCAGCTCGTCGAGGCAGGTGACAAGGCCGAGGGCGCCACGGTGCGCCTCGGCGGAGTCGTCGAGACCGAGAGTGTGGTGTGGGTGGAGGAGGCCAACGAGCTGAGCTTCCAGGTCGCCGACGCGAAGCACTCCGTCGCTGTCATCAACCGCGGGGCTCCGCCGCAGATGTTCCGTGAGGGCATCGGCGTGGTCGTCGAGGGGACCATGGGCGCAGACGGGGTCTTCCAGAGCGATCGCCTCATGGTGAAGCACTCCAACGAGTACCGCGCACCGGAGGAAGGCACCGAGTCTGCCGACCTCTACGCCACAGTGGAAGACATGTGATTTCCATCCTCGGCACCGCTGCGGCGCTCACCGGCCTGGCCGCCTGCACCATCGGCACCATCACGGGTGTGCTCGCGGCCGTGCGGCGACACGCTGGCGCGCTCAAGTGGACGCGCTGGATGGCCTATGTGCTCATGGCCTCGATGATCCTGGCCACCGGGCTCATGGAGTACGCACTCCTCACCCACGACTTCAGCGTGAAGTACGTGGCCGAGGTGGGCAGCCGGGCCTCGCCGGTGTGGGTGAGCGTGGTCTCGCTCTGGAGCTCTCTCGACGGCTCCATCCTGCTCTGGGGCCTGATGCTGGGCCTGTATGTGGGCCTCTTTGCTTGGTTCACCCGCGACAAGTACCCGGACCACACGCCGTGGGCCCTGGCCGTGGCACTCGGGGTGGGGGTGTTCTTCACCTTCCTCATCGCCGGTGTGGCCAACCCGTTCTTGCCGATGGACCCGGTCCCGGCCGATGGGCCCGGCCCCAACGCGCTGCTGCAGAACCACATCCTGATGATCATCCACCCGCCGACCCTGTACATCGGGTACGTCGGCATGACCGTGCCCTTCGCCATGGCGGCGGCTGCGCTGCTCGCGGGCCGGTTGGACGCGGCCTGGAGTCGGGCCCTGCGGCGGTGGACGCTGGTGCCCTGGGGTGCCCTGGGCTTCGGCATCGTGCTGGGAGGCTGGTGGTCCTACGAGGTGCTGGGCTGGGGTGGCTGGTGGGCGTGGGACCCCGTGGAGAACGCGTCCTTCCTGCCCTGGATCACAGCCACCGCCTACCTCCACTCAGCCATGATCATGGAGCGGCGTGACCACCTCAAGGGCTGGACCCTGAGCTTGGTGCTCGCCACCTTCCTGCTCACCATCCTCGGCACCTTCATGACGCGGTCGGGCGTCTTCAACTCGGTGCACAGCTTCACCCAGTCGCCCATCGGCCCCGTGTTCCTCGGGTTCCTCGGGGTCATGGGGG
>JAERSX010000765.1 GCA_016845285.1 Deltaproteobacteria bacterium
CGACGCGCACAGGATCGGCCTCACGGGGGCCTGAGCCCCCTTTGGAGACACGTTCCGCCGGCTCCACCAGCGTGTGAAACCGAAGGTCACCGGGGCCCGTGCGCCGCAGCCCTGAAGAAAATCGATCGTGCCGGAGATCCAAACGGAGGCCCACGCGCACGGTGGAGTGCGCCCACCAGTGGGCATCGAGGTCGAGAAGACCCCGATCTCGAGGCGCGACGCGAAAGGGAGGCACCATCTCGTCCAACCACGCCAACCCCACTCGGACCCCTGCACTCGTGGGTGCAGGACCGATCTGTGGAAGGTCGTCGGACGTGGCAGCCCACAAGCTCGACTGGACACCCAGGCCGACCAACAGCGCAATGCCTGATGGCCGGACACGTCGAGCCCTGCCATTCCCCCGGATGCCTCGCGTTCGGGCCGTGTTGCACGTTGACGTTGCCCGCATCGCCTCACTACAGTACCGCAAGTTTAAGAACCACCAGGGTCCCACTCGGTGACCCATACGCTCGCTCATCGCGGGCGGCCATCAGGAGTCCAGCAATGCGTGTCCGGCCCTTGAGCCCCGCTTCTTGGCTGATCCTCGCACTCTCTATTGGCGCCTGCACGGGTGACGACGACAAAGAAGAGGACACCTCGGGCCCTGCCTGTGATGCTCCCGTCGCCGTCGCCGGTGCCGACATCACGGGAGCCCTCGGCAGCGTGATCAAGCTCGACGCGACCGGCAGCAGCTGGTGTGAGGAGTACGACGCCGAAGACGTGATCTTCACCTGGGCCTTCGAGCAGGTTCCCGCTGAGTCCGCTGTCAACGAGACCGGACTGTCCGACAACGACAGCAGCACCGCCAGCAGTCCCAGCTTCGCTCCCGACGAAGACGGCTACTACGTCCTCTCGCTGATCGTGACGGACCCGGCGGTCAGCAGCGACCCCTCGCTGGTCGTCGTCACCATCTACGTCGAAGACGCCCCGCCCGTCGCTGACTGTGGCGACGATGTGAGCGGCGAGATCGATCAGGCCTCCACCCTCGACGGCAGCGCCTCCTATGACCCCGAGGGCGCAGAGCTGGAGTACTCCTGGTCCATCAGCCAGGCTCCTTCCTGCTCCGAGATGGACAGCGACGACATCCACAACTCCGCCACCGCGAGCCCGAGCATCGTGCCCGACTGCGACGGCGTCTACGTCATGGGTCTGGTGGTAAGCGACGGCGCACAGTGGTCCGAGTACGACTACTGCACGGTCGACGTGGCCACCGAGAACCGCACTCCCGTCGCCGACGCCGGCGACACAGACGACCTGGGTGCCTGCGCTGACGACCCCATGCAGCTCAACGGCCACGGCAGCTACGACCTCGACGGCGATGACCTGGAGTACCAGTGGTCTGTGGTCGAGGTGCCCTCGGACTCCGCAGCGGACGACTCCAGCTTCTCCGACGCCACCGAGCCCGACCCCTACTTCGACTGGGACACGCGCGGCTCGTACACCTTCCAGCTGCAGGTCTACGACGGCGAGTACTGGTCGGCCCCCGACATCGTCACGTTGACCATCAACGAGACCAACGAGAACACCTCCCCTGTTGCCAACGCCGGTGAGGACGTCGAGATCTCCACCGAGGCCGACTGCACCTCGTCCTCGTACGACTGGACCTGCGATGACTGTGCCGAGGTTGACTTCGACCTCGACGGCTCGTCCTCGACAGACGCCGACGGCGACGTCCCCGACTACTACTGGAGCGAGTCCACGGGTGCGGTGGCCTTCACCAACGCCTACTCGGCCCTGACCGACGGCACCGTGCTCGAGCAGCCTGCAGAGTACGGCGTGGAGCTGAGCCTCGAGCTGGAGGTGGTTCTCACCGTCTCCGACTGCCTCGACTCCGCCGACGATTCCCTGATGGTCTACTACACCTGCACCGGCGAGGCGGCTGAGTGACACGGGTGCACCGCACCCTGCTTCCTCCCGCTCCCTCCTCGAAGACTTCCCCCCGGAGAACCGCCCACATGCGCTCCATCCTTCTTCCGGCTTCCGTCCTGGTGATGGCGGCATGCACGCCCACCGAAGAGATCGTTCAGGCGATCGAGGAAAACACGGCACCCATCGCGGTCGCCGGCAACGACGTCACGCAGACGGCGGATAGTTCCGTCGGCCTCGACGGCGGTGGCTCGTACGACCCCGACCAGGACAAGATCCAGTACCACTGGGAGTTCGATCGGGTCCCCGAAGGGTCCACGGTCGCGGAGCGGGAGAACCCGTTCCCAGACAACCACAGTCAGACCTCGGCCACCGAGTTCCGGCCTGACCTCGCGGGCATCTACATCGTCAAGCTCACCGTCGAGGACGAGCACGGCCTCAGCTCCGACCCGGACTTCGTGGTGGTGAGCATCGAGGAAGGCACGCTGCCCGTGGCCGACGCCGGCGCCGACAGCGAAGGCGACGAGGGCGGGAGCTTCAGCCTGGACGGCAGCCTGTCCTACGACCCCCTGGGCCGTGAGCTGACCTACGCCTGGAGCTTCGCCCAGGTGCCGGACGGGAGCTCTGCGTCCCTCTCAGGTGCCGACTCCGACAGCGCGAGCTTCACCGCCGATGTGGGCGGCGTCTACATCGCAGCCCTGGTGGTCAACAACGGCATCAGTAGCTCCACGCCAGACACCACCATCATCCGTGTGAGCTCCGCCAACCCCGAGCCGCCCACGGCCCTGGCTGGTGACGACATCGAGGCCGAGGACTGCACGCTGATCGACCTCGACGGCACCGCATCCTACGACCCCAACGGCGACGACATCGAGTACCTCTGGTCGGTTCAGAAGGTGCCGGAGGACTCGACGGTCGACGACGACAACATCACGGACCGCACGGCCGGAGAGACCCAGATCTGGGTCGATTCCCACGGTGACTACACCCTCACCCTCACCGTCACCGACGGCGAGGAGTGGTCACAGCC
>JAERSX010000766.1 GCA_016845285.1 Deltaproteobacteria bacterium
GGCCTGGGCGACGAAGTAGCCGGCCAGGCGCTCGAGCTCGTCGGCCGTGAGGTGTCCGAAGTCGTCGAGCTGGATGGTCCACCCCGTCGGCACCTCCTCGCCGAGGAAGCGCCGCATCCAGGTGGCCACCTCGTAGATCTCGGCGAGCATGGCGACGTGGCGGGCCCGTCCACCCTTGGCGCGGGCGTGGGCCTGGCGGCGGATGGTCTCGGCGATGTCGGCGTGCTGGGCGCAGGTGTTGATGAGGCGGCGGGACTGGCGGCGGGCGTTGGCGAGCTCGGCATCGAGCTCCTTCCGCAAGGCGGCGACGGCGCCACCGCCCTTCAGCGCAGCGAGCTCGCGCTGCTTGCCTGCCATCCAGGCGGGCTGGTTGGCGATCCTCTTCTTGGCCCCTGAGATGAGCCGGTTGGCGTCGGCCACGAAGGCGGGGTCGGACCGCACCACCACGCCACCGCCACCGCCACCGCCACCGCCGTAGCTTGCGGAGCGCGCTGCCTGCTCTCGGGAGCGCTTGTCGTCTCGCTCGCGGCCATGGACGTTCATCTTGCAGCCCAGCGAGCAGTAGGGCTCGTGCCACGCCGGCGGGTCGAAGCGACGCCGGCACTCTGGGCAGGTGCGGGTGAAGAGTCCCATGGGCTGAGCCTACGTCAAGGAGCCCACCTGGATGCTCCCCAGGTGCTCATTCTCCCCTCGAGGGTGGTGCGGCTGGCCAGGTAGGCACCCAACCGCAGCCCCGCCGCTCCTCGGTGCCCTGCGGTAACGGAGATCGATCTTCATCCTTCCTCGGGCCCGGCTGAAGTTTCCGAAGTCATGACGCTTGCGGAGAAAGTAGCCGTTCTCTTTGATCTCCTGGGCTGTATGCATGGTCGACAGTCGCTTCGCGAGCGCGCTGGTCGAGATCCGAATGTCTTCGTTGAGAATGATGAAGTTGGTCTTGGAGCCCATGCTGGCATGGCTCAGGTGGTAGCGGATGATGATGCGGTCGATGGCCGACCCATACTGTTCGGGTGCCATGCGTTCATCGAGGAGCACCTGCAGCTCTTTCACTCGCTCTACGAAGGCCTCCGACTCCGGGTAGCAATTCGAGATGACTCGGCCGATTGAGATTGGGTTCTTGGGGATCCAATTTCGTTGGGAGAGCAGCGGGATGTCTTGGATGCACTCGACGACGACGGTGTCATCTCCCGTGGCGGCCTTTCCAGGCAGATCTGGACTGGCGTGGTAGACGGTTCGGCCTTGCTCCATGGTGAGGCCAGTCTTGCGCTTCGACCAGATGGCGTCGACATAGCGACGCTGCGAATATCGATTGAAGAAGGCGGTCTCGGGATTCCCGTTGAAGAACCTCCCACGTACCGCCTGCACTGGCTCGTGCTCGCCCCACCCGACGATGGCGAGGGCTTCACACAGACGTACCGCTTTGTTCCATTGGTCGGCATTTTCGTAGCAGCAGTGTTGCAGGAAGTGCGCGATGAGCGCTTGCCGGATCTCCGAGGTCGACTGAGAGGCGAGATGGGTCTTCAGCTCCGCGAGCGTTGCTGAGGCGTAGACATCGTGCATCGTTCAACTCTGATCAGAGGGGAGCTGTGGGCTCGAATCGGTCGTCCGAGTACATCATGGCGTATCGGTCTGGTCGGTCTCCCGAGAGCCAACGGAAAGCGAAGAAGCCTATCTATGGGTCCGGTCACTGAAACCAATTGCGGGAAGGTACAGCCTGTGAACAATGACATGTGCAACACGAGGGTGGAGGACAAGACCCATGACGACAACAGTGCGTGCTGCCTTGGTTGCGCCTTTGCTGATGCTGACCGTCTACGGCTGCAATTGGCAGCCAGCCACCTACATGGACTACTGCGAGACCTCGAAGGACTGTGCCGGGGACCTGACCTGCCAGCAGGTCGCGGACCTCGGCTACATCGCCCTGGGCGACACCGCGGCGACCATGGAGGTCTGCACCATGGCCTGCAGTGCCGACGGGGACTGCCCGAAGTCCCGGGAGTGCTCCGATGGAAACGGTGGTCGGGCGCAGGATGAGTGTGTGGACGGCTACTGCACCGCAGCCAACTGCATCTGAGGCGTGCCTGAGGATGCGTGCGGGTTGGGTCAGCTTGTCGGGGTCTCCCTCCTCGGTTGGAAGTGAGTCACTCGTGACGTGGGTGACAGGTCTTGCGCGGCGGGAGGCGATTAAGCGTTGACTTGCGACTGCAGGCAGGCTCAGGAGTAGGCGCCCCGCACAGGGGCGATCACAAGATGGCGCCTTCCTCCCTCACCGGCGTCGCGCCGCGATCAAGGGAAGGAACAAGAAGGCGGTGGCGGAAGACGTAGTAGCCGGCATCGTTCCACTGGTCGTCGTGGGTTGCGACGACCTCTTCGGCGTACCCGATGTAGCGGTCCGCCTTCGCGCCGTATGTCTCGCCGTCGGGGGCGTGGTGGTCGTAGAGCCGACTCTCCCGCACGGCGGCCCCGTACGCCGCGAAGCCGTAGGCGATCATCCCGCTGTGGCCGACGTAGCAGTAGGGCTCGTCCTGGTAGTACCAGTCGCGCCAGCACGCCCCGGAGACCCCGCGGTAGTCGCTCACGCCGCGCTGGTCGTCCCGGGCGGCGTGGACCTCGGCGAGGTGTTCGTCGAGCCGGTCGAGGTAGATCGGGTCGTCGGTCGCCTCGAACATGGTGACCAGGGCCATGAGCACGTACGACTCGCCCCAGGCGAGGCCGGCGGACTCGTTGTCGTAGCCCAGGTACCAGCGGAGGTTGTTGTCCCAGGCGTCCTCGAAGTCCCACCGCGGCGTCGTGGCGTGGGCGGCGAGGATGAGGGCGAGGAGCATGGCTCACTCTACTTTGCAGACATTGGCCTCCACAGCGGCGGGAGCGATCAAGGCCAGGTCGCCCCAGGAGGAGAGCGCTGCCCTCCTGCATCAGCGGCTCGACAGGCAGTAGCTTCCGCTTGTGTTGTATCCGCTGGGGCACGAGCCCGACTTGGGGACCGCGTGTCGGGCAGAGCTACCGGCCAGGCAGTAATTTCCGCTTGTGTTGTATCCGCTGGGACACGAGCCCACCTTGGCCACCGCATAGCGGGCCGATGACCCGGGGCTGCAGTAGCCCCCGCTCGTGTTGTAGCCGCTGGGGCAGGACCCATCGCGGATCAAGGCCCGCGGAGCCATCAGGTTGTCGTTGGAGTCCTGGCCCGAGCCCTCCAGGCAGTAGCTGCCGCTCGTGTTGTAGCCGCTGGGACACGAGCCCGACTTCGGGACCGCGTGTCGGGCGGAGGAGCCGGCCAGGCAGTAGTCGCCGCTCGTGTTGTCGCCGCTGGGGCAGCTGCCGACCTTGAGGACGGCATAGCGGGCCGAAGACCCCGGGTTGCAGTAGCTTCCGCTCGTGTTGTGGCCGCTGGGGCAGGAGCCCACGCGCTCGACCGGCGCAGCGGGCGGGCTGGCGGTGGCGGTGGCGGACGCGAGCAGGCAGGCAGCGAGGACAGCGGGGAGGGGGCGGATCATGAGGGCTCCGGCCTGCAGGTGGCGGTGCATACAGCCGCCGACAGTGGAGAGCCTACCCGCTTCTCGGCCGGATCTCGACGCGCCAGAGCGGGAAGTCCGGTGCGCAGCCGACCTCGCTGAGCAGCCGCCCGATCTGCTCGCCGCTCGCCGCTGCGCCCGCTCGATCTCCCCGTGCCGCGCACAGCGCAGCCTCTGCCTCAGCCAGCAGGAGCGTGTGCATCCAGCCGGCCGGCGTCCTGCACGCTCTCCTC
>JAERSX010000767.1 GCA_016845285.1 Deltaproteobacteria bacterium
CTGTGGATGGGCGCGAACGGCACCGATCTGTACCGCTCGAACGACGGCGGGGCCTCGTGGACCTGGACCCACAGCTTCGAGGACTACTGGGGCGTGCTCCAGACCTCCATCGACGACCCGAACGTGGTGGTCTACGGCGGCGTCGACGCCTACCGCACCGCCAACGGCCAGGACTTCTCGGCCATCAACTACTGGTGGGAGTACTACGCCGACCCCGAGAACCTCCTGCACGCCGACAACATGGGCATCGACGTCCTGCTCGACGCCGATGGCCAGGAGACCTGGTACATCAACACCGACGGCGGGACCTACGTGTCGACCGACGCCGCAGCGAGCGTGTGGAACCTGTCCACCGACGGCCTGCGCGTGAGCCAGTACTACGACGTGCTCACCGACAGCGAGAACCCCGACTACGTCGCCGCTGGCGCCCAGGACCAGGGCTACCAGATGACCGGCGGGGTCACCCAGGACGACGACATCCTGGACTTCGATCAGATCATCAGCGGCGACTACGCCCACCTGACCTCGGGCGACGGCACCCACGACCTCGTCTTCAGCGTCTACCCCGGCTTCACGCTGGTCCAGGAAGGAGGCGAGGACCCCGATCTCACCTACCTGGACTTCCCCGAGAACGAGTCGTACTCCTGGCTGCCCCCCATCGTGGCCGACCCCTACGACCGCCAGGACTTCTTCTTCTGCGCCACCAGGCTCTACAAGTTCAGCCGGGCGGGCTTCACCTGGAAGGCCACGCTGTGGAGCGACCAGGACTTCGACAGCAACGGCTACGAGTACCTCTCGGGCCTGGTCTTCAGCCCCGTGGACCCCGAGCGCGCCTACGCCAGCACCAACTACGGCCGCGTCTTCTATTCCGATGATCACGGGGTGACCTGGACGGAGTCCTACTCGCGCGTGGCCTACCCGCAGTACCTCTCGGGCAACGCCCTGGCCGCCTCGCTCACCGACATCGACACCGTGACCATCGGCGGCTCCGGCTACGGGGTGCCCTCCGTCTACCGCTCGACCGACGGCGGCGAGACCTTCAGCGACTGGTCGGACGGCATCGACGACACCCTGGTCTACAGCCTGGCCGAGGCCCCCGACGGCTCCGGCACCATCCTCGCGGGCACCCAGACCACCGTCTACCGACGCGACCCCGGCGACGCCGAGTGGACCGACGTCTCCGACAGCACCGCCCCCATCACCATCTACTGGTCGGCCGAGGCGCTCCAGCACGAGAACACCATCCGCTTCGGCACCTACGGTCGCGGCATCTGGGACTACCGCCTCGACCCCGAGCACGAGGGCTGCTTCCCCGTGCAGGACTTCGACGGCGACGGCGTCCTCTGCGACGAGGACTGCGACGACCACGACGCAGACATCTCGCCCGATGCCGAGGAGGTCTGTGGAAACGACACCGACGAGGACTGCGACGGCGTGGCCCAGGACTGCGACGATGGCACCGGAGACGACGGCTCCGACGACGGCTCGGGAGACGAGGGCGCCAGCTCAGACGATGACGGCGGCGGCTCCGGCGGCGGCGGCGGCGAAGACCCCAAGGACTGCGGCTGCGCCACCCCAGCGACAACACCGCTGGCTCTGCTCTGGCTCACCGGCCTCGTCGCCGTGCGGAGGCGCCGATGATCCTGCTCCTCGCCACCGCCCAGGCCGCCACGCTCAGCGTGAGCAGCAGCGGCTACGCCACCGTCACCGAGGCCGTGGACGCGGCCAGCAGCGGCGACCGCATCGAGATCGAGCCCGGCACCTACCCCGACGAGTGCCTCGACACAGCCGGCAAAGACCTCGATCTGGCCGGCACCGACTCGGCCGATCCCCCCCTGATCACCGGGCTGAGCGGCTGCAACAACCTGCTGGTGGTCCAGGGCGGCGAGACCGTCGCCCTGAGCGACCTGAGCCTCACCAACGACAGCGCCCGCGCCATCTATGCAGCGGGTGGCAGTGCCCTCAGCCTGGACGCGGTCACCGTCAGCGACAGCGGCAATTGGAACGGCTGGCCGGGTGCGGTCTACGTGACCGATGCCACGCTCACGCTCACAGACAGCACGCTGACCGGCAACACCGGCTCCTCCGGCGGCAGCCTGTACGCCGTCAACGCCACCATCACCGTCACCGACTCGGCGCTCACCGACTCTTCGGGCTGGTACGGCGCCGCCGTCTTCCTCGACCATGGCAACACGCTCACGGTGACGGGCAGCGAGCTCAGCGAGAACTGGACCTACTACACGGGCGGCGCCATCCACGCCGACTCCGACAACATCGTGGTCATCGAGGACTCCGAGTTCTCCGGAAACAGCCTCTACGACGGCAGTGGCGGAGCGCTGACCATGGAGTGGGGTGGCAGCCTCACCATCACGGACACGACGTTTTCGGACAACACCGCCACCTACTCAGGCGGCGCCATCTACCTCTACGCCAACGACATGGACGTCGACATCAGCGGCTGCACCTTCACCGGCAACCGGGCCTCGTACTACTACGGCGGAGCCATCCACTCCGAGTGGTACGCCGACCTCGACATCCGCGACTCCGAGTTCACCGACAACGTCGCCTACTACAACGGCGGCGCCGTCGGCGTCTGGTACGACTCACACCTCGAGATCTCCGGCTCCGCCTTCACCGGAAACACGGCTGGCTACGGCCCCGGTGGCGCCCTCAGCTTCTACGACGGCGACCAGAGCCACAGCCTCTGGATCGCCGACAGCGCCTTCTCCGAGAACACCGCGTACAGCGACGGCGGCGCCATCGACCTGTCCTGGGTCGACATCGCCGAGGTGAGCGGCTCCACCTTCGACGCCAACAACGCCGGCGCCGACAGCCTCGGCGGCGCCCTCGACGTGTACGTGGCCAACGACCTGATCCTCGAGGGCAACCGCTTCTGCCTGAACGAGGCCGGCACGGGCGGGGCCGTCGTCGCCCAGTGGGTCTACGAGACCGACCGCTGGACCAACAACGCCTTCGTCGAGAACACCGCCACCACCGGCGGCGCGGCCTACCGCTACGCCGCCTACGTGGGCGAGACGGTCAACAACAGCTTCGTGGGCAACCGCTCCATCGACTGGGGCGGCAGCTACTACGCCTACTACGGCTACTCGGACTGGCGGAACAACGTGGTGGCCCACACGGCCTCCGGCATCGGGATCTACGCGGCCGACGCCTACTCCGCGAGCAGCTCTTCGCTGGCCTACGGCGCCTGGGCCGACAACGCCCCGGTGGATGCCGCCGGCTACTTCTCGCTGGGCGACGACGAGGGCCACGTCCTCGCCGATGACCTCGGCTTCATCGACTGGTCACAGGACGGCGACTGCACCAACGACGATCTCCGACCTGCCGTGGGCAGCCCGCTGATCGACGCCGGCGACCCCGACATCGAAGACCCCGACGGCAGCATCAGCGACATCGGCCTGTCCGGCGGGCCCGACGCCGCGGTGCTCGATCTCGACGGCGACGGCCACGACACCCTCACCGACTGTGACGACGCCGACCCCGATGTCTCGCCCGACGCCGACGAGCTCTGCGACGGCATCGACAACGACTGCGACGACGAGACCGATGAAGACGCTCTCGACGCCAGCACCTGGTACGCCGACGCCGATGGCGACGGCTTCGGAGACCCCGACCTGGGCACGACGGCCTGCGACGAGGCCAGCGGCTGGGTCAGCGACGGCACCGACTGCGACGACGCCGATCCCCTGAGCTTCCCGGGAGCCGACGAGGTCGAAGACGACGGCATCGACCAGGACTGCGACGGCGAGGACACCGTGAGCGCTCAGTCCGACTCGGGCACATCCGAGGACGACGAGGACGGCGAGGTCGACGAGACACCCTCGGGCGACGAGGCCGCCGGCGACGAGGCCTCGAGCGGCTGTGGCTGCGCCACCGTCGACCTGTCCCGGCAGATGGGACCCGGTCTCCTGGGGCTCTTCACCCTGCTGGCGCTGGTGGGACGACGCCGGCGCTGCGCGTGATCAGGCGTTGACAGCCAGCTTCATGGGGCGCCGACGAACCGGCTCCTGATCGGCGGCCGGCTTCATGTCCTCTGGCAGCGCATCGGCGAAGAGCTGCCAGACCTCCTCGACGTGGTCGTCGACGGTGTCGACCGTCCAGTTTGACGTGTCGACGGGCGGCAGGACCTGGATGCGCATGGTGCCAGGGCGCACCACCATGGACGTCTTGGGCCAGACCACGTGGGCGTTGGTGGCGACGATGGGCACGACGGGCAGGCCGGTGGCCAGCGCCATGTGGACGAAGCCCTTCTTGAAGCTCCGCAGCCGCCCGTCCGGGCTGCGGGTGCCCTCAGGCCAGATCCAGATGCCGAGGCCATGCTTCTTGACCGTGCTGGCCAGCTCGGCCATGGCCTCGATGGCGCTCGCGCGGTTCTTGCGGTCGATGAGCAGGTGCCCACTCAACAGGTAGGCCCAGCCGAAGAAGGGGATGCGGGCCAGCTCCTTCTTGGAGACGCCGGCGGCGCCGTAGGGGCAGACCCACATGGCCAGGGGACCATCCATGGTGGACGTGTGGTTGCTGACGTAGATGGCGGGGAAGCTCGTGTCGAGGATGTCCCAGTCCACCTTCTCGACGTCGATGCCGCCCACGACGAAGCAGATGCGACCCACCACCTTGCCGTAGGCGTTGGCGGCCCGAACACGCAGGGGTCGCCACGGCAGGGTCAGCGCGCAGAAGGCCATCAGCAGCACAGCGCCGATGCTCACCGAGAAGAAACACACGAAGAGCACGAGCGCAGAACGAATCTTGACCATGAGGCACGCTATCTCCGGCCATGTCGGGGCCTACGCGCACCCTGGTCATCGATCGGTCACGATCCGGTCACCGAGAGCCCTCTGACGTCCCCTCGACCTCGCCTGTGAGCATCCCCGTCTGCACGGCCCAGAGCCGGGCATACAGGCCGCCGAGCTCGATCAATGCGGGGTGATCTCCCTGCTCCACCAGCACGCCCCCGTCCAGCACGAAGATCTGGTCGGCGTCGCGAACCGTGGACAACCGGTGCGCGATGACCATCGTGGTGCGGTCCTGGGAGATGCGGGCCATGGATCGCTGGATCGCCGCCTCGGTCTCGTTGTCGACCGCCGAGGTGGCCTCGTCGAGCACGAGGATGGGCGCGTCCTTGAGCACAGCGCGGGCGATGCAGAGGCGCTGTCGCTGACCGCCCGACAGCTTCTGGCCCGACTCGCCCACCACCGTGTCGTAGCCCTGGGGGAGCTCGCTGATGAAGCCGTGGGCCTCGGCCTGCCGGGCTGCGGAGATGACCTGGGCGCGGCTGGCCTCGGGCCGGCCATAGGCGATGTTCTCGGCCACGGTGCCCGGGAAGAGGAAGGTGGTCTGACTCACGAGCGCGACGCTCTGGCGCAGGTGGCCGAGGTCGAGAGCTCCGAGGCGGTGGCCGTCGAGGGTGACGCTGCCCGCCTGTGGCTCGTAGAACCGAAGCAGCAGGCGCACCAACGTGCTCTTGCCCGAGCCCGTGGGGCCCACGACGGCCACGGTGCTTCCAGGGGCGATGCGCAGGCTCAGGTCCTCGAACACGGGCTCGCGGTCGGGGTAGGCGAAGGAGACCCCCTCGAAGACGATGTCGCCACGCACCTGGCTCTGCGGAAGGGCGAGCTGTCCACTGCGGATCTGGATGGGTGTGTCGACCAGGTCGAGGACCCGGTGGGTCGAGGCCATGGCCCGCTGGTAGAGGTCGAAGGTCTCGCCCAGGCGGGTCATGGGCCAGAGCAGGCGCTGGGTCAGGAAGACGAGCACCGAGTAGCTGCCCACCGCGAGGGTGCCGTCGAGGGTCTGGAAGCCGCCCACGAGCAAGGTGGCGGAGAACCCCACCACGATGACCATGCGGATCAAGGGCGAGAAGGCCGAGCTCACCGCGATGGCCCGGCGGTTGGCGTGCCGGTAGGCCTCGCTGGCCTCTTGCACCCGCGTCACCTCACCGGCCTCGGCGGTGAAGCTCTTGATGGTGGCGATGCCCTCGAGGTTGTTGGCGAGGATCGCGTTGAGCTGCCCCACGCGCTGGCGCACGTCGGCGTAGCGCGGCGCGATGCGGTTCTGGAAGAGGAAGCTGCCCCAGATGATCGCGGGGATGGGCACGATGGCCAGCAGCGCCACGAGCGGCGTCAGGTAGAGGAAGACGGCGCTCACCGCGATGGCGGTGGTGGCCACCTGGAGCAGGTCGTTGGCCCCGCCGTCCAGGAAACGCTCGAGCTGGTTGATGTCGTCGTTGAGCACCGACATCAGGCCGCCGCGCGACCGATCGGCGAACCACTCCATGTCGAGGGCCTGGATGTGGCCATAGGCCTCGAGACGGAGCTCGTGCTGGAGGGTCTGCGCCAGGTTGCGCCAGGTCCACTTCAGCGCGTACTCGAAGACCGACTCCAGGCCCCAGACGATGACCGTCAGCGCCACCAGGATGTAGAGCTGGGCCTCGACGGATGGCGCCCCGAGCTGGGCCAGCAGAGAGTCTTCTCGCTCGACCACCACGTCGACCGCTGCGCCGATGAGCAAGGGCGGCGCCAGATCGAAGATCTTGTTGAGGATGGACCACAGGCCAGCCAGCCAGATCCGCGTGCGGTGCTTGCGAGCGTGACGCAGCAGCCGGATCAGCGCCTGGCCAGGCGAGCGACGGGTCTCGTGCACGGTCGACATCCCCCACCCGCTAACCCCCGTCCTACGATGACCACCTCACCGGAGGCCTCATGAGCCCGACGCAACCCGACATCACCTCCATGGCCATCGGAGAAGAGGACACGCCCGGCGCCCAACCCGATGTGACCAGCCTCGCCATCGGAGA
>JAERSX010000768.1 GCA_016845285.1 Deltaproteobacteria bacterium
GGTGGTGGCTGGAGTCAGCGGAGGCTGTGGAGGCGGGCGGCCGCCAGGGGATCCGGATCGGAGCTCGGCAGCTCTTGCGGCAGGGGGGTGATCCCGTGGGAGAGGATGCGGTAGGCCGTCCAGCGCACGGAGGCCGCCGGATCTGACACGGCCTGTTCGAGGAGCTCGGGCCGCAGCGGGGTGGTGCTCAGGGCGGCCTCCACCACGCAGATGCGACGGTCCACCTGGGGATCTGGGTCCACCCGCCGGCGCCCTTCGGCGCGGTAGTGGGCCCAGGGGAGGGCGGCCTCTCCCGGCAGGAGGCGCGTCCAGGTTCGCGGGGAGTCCGTCAGGATCAGCAGCTCTCCTGCGGCCCGTGACCCGCGTCCCCGTCGCTGCTCTGCCGTGGCCACCCGCGCGCTCAGCTCCGCCAGCGAGGCCCCGGCTGGGCTTCGGGGGAGGACCTGGCGGGCGAGACTGGCCCGGAGGTGAGGAGCGCCCGCCGTCGGGAAGTGGTCGAACGGATTGCCTGCGGGGCTGCCTGCCTTGGCGTAGGCGTGGTCGGCCGCTTCAGCCAGGCCGCGATCGAGGGCGAGGGTGGCCAGGTCGGGGTTCTCCTCGACCAGGCCCACGTGGATCGTGTCCAGGCTCGCCAGCAGGGGTGTCCAGGCGGATTGGTCGGCAGCATCGGCCGGAGGAGCCTGTGCGGCCGTCGCCTGGATCAGGTGACGCAGGCAGTCCACCTGGTAGCTGCCAGCACCTCGGCACAGGGCGATGGCCCCGTCGAGTCCGTCCCAGCGGACCACGGGGGGATCGCCGGTGTAGAAGCTGCTCTCGGCCGCGCCGAAGAAGCACTCCGCTCGCCACTGGCCTGCGTCGATGGCCACACAGGCGGCGGCGGCCTGGGCGATCTCACCAGCCTGGGACAGCTGCTGCGCGGCGTGCGAGACACAGGTGGGTGTCACGCTCTGGGCGCAGCTCTCGGGCACCTCGGGGGTCGTGTCGGTCCAGGGGTCGGCCACCGACATCCCGGCGGTGAGCTCGAGGAAGGTGCCCGCGACTTCCTCGGAAGCGTCCGGTGGTGAGGCCGTCGCCTGGAGGTGGGGGCGGGTGTTGATGCGCTCGCAGCGCTCCTTGGCCGGCCCCGCCCTCAAGGCGTCGCAGAGGGGCCCCGTCGTCCCGGGACGTGCCTCGGACAGCGCGATGATCACGGCCTCTTGCTCCACGGGGTCTGTCAGCCCGGCGACCTCCCGCGCCACCCCCTCGGGATCGTCGACGTGGCGCGCCACGAGCCATTGCTGTCGGCAGGTGGCGTCGGCACAGTCGGACAGATCGGCGGGCGGGCCACCGGTGCAGGCCGCGAGACCTGTCCACAAGAACCCGACGCGAAGGGAAGCCACGCAGCCCGGTAGCGCCAGCCGTCGACCCACGCCAGCGCCAGCGCCGTCCGTGCTCATCGTGGTCGCTCGCTCACGGTTCCGTCTGAGCTCCCGTGGCCGTCTCGGCCGTCCCCTTCTCGCCGATCTCGACCTTCGCCTGCCGTGCTCCGGTGATGATGTCGTCGGCGTCGGCCGGTCGGTCTTGGCCGACGAACCAGTCCCGCTCTATGTCCCAGTTCTCGAGGGCGGGATCGTCGAAGGGAGGCTTGTCGAGGTCGGCGAGGACCTTCTGATAGGGCCAGGAGCGGTCGGCCAGGGCCTCGGCGATAGCGGCGGCGTAGAGGCGGTTTCCGCGTGTGGTCGGATGCATCTTGTCGAGGAAGGCGACCTCTTTGGTCAGGCTCTCTGCTTGCAAGGCTGCGCAGGCGGAGACGAAGGGCACGTCGCGGTACCGCGCGATGCGCACCATGGTGTCGAAGTAGGGGTCCCAGGCCGTGGTCTGGTCCCAGCTCGGATCGATGAGCACCTCGTTGCACGGGCTCAGGAGCAGGGCCCCCACCCCCCGCTCCGCGGCGGCGACGAGCATGCCGTCGATGTTCTCCGCATACTCGGTGATGCTGACCCGTCGTCGACCCTCGGCGTAGGGGTCGCGTACCCAGCCGACGGGCAGAAACTCTCTCTGTGGAGGACGCACCTGCCACGTGAGGAAGTCGAGCAGGATGAAGCGCTCCCGGAGGCGCTGCGTCAGCGGCTTTCCGTGAGCCAGGGACTGCAGCCAGGCTCGGTCGCTGAAGTGACGGATTCCGTTGTCGCTCCAGAGGTTGCCGATGACGAGCAGGTCCGGCTCGAGTGACCAGCCCACCTCGTCGAGCACGACCTTGGTCTGCTCGGAGCTGTAGCCGGGGGTTGCGATGGTGCGGACGTCGACATCGACGCTGCGCTGCGTGATGGCGACCTCGAGCTGCTCGTGCAGCGTCTGCGGATCGTCGAGGCCGTGGCCGAAGATGGACGAGTCGCCGGTGGTCAGGATGGTGTAGCGGGCGTCGTGCAAGGGCGTGTGGCGGATGCCCTGCTCGGTGATCCTGTACGACCCTCCGTGTGCCGAGTGTGCGCCCACGGGCATGGACCAGATCCGCGTGGGGTGCGGCTCCATCAGGTTGCCGTGGCCGTCGAGCGACCGATCGGGCGGGGCCCAGGAAGCCCGCACCAGGAGCTCGGCGACCACCAGCAGGGACAAGACGGGCACCAGGGTGTACAGCGCACGCCGCCCGATGGACACGGACACGAAGGACTCCAGCTCTGAGGCCCATAGCCGGACTCTCAGAGGTCGTCATGGTGTGACCTGTGGCTCCATCCCACCGGCGCCACCAGGGGGCCCGCTGCTCCTCGGAAGATAGGCTGGTGGCCGGTGGGCGTGGATGCGCACCCCACGAGGAGCCCACGGTGAACGGGGTCGGTCGCAAGCTGCTGATGTCCGCGCTGCCCGTGCTGATGCTGCTGGCTGGAGCCGAGCTGGCCGTGCGCCTGGGGTTCGGCGGGCTCCACCTGGTGGCCGGGGGGCCCCTCGGTTGGACCGTCCTCCCCGAGCTGGAG
>JAERSX010000769.1 GCA_016845285.1 Deltaproteobacteria bacterium
GAACAACGACGCCTACTTCCTGAGCGTGCACCTCTGGCGCGATGCCGGTGGACTCATCCACTTCGTGCCCTGGGACATGGACCTCACCTTCGGCTACCCGTACTACGACTGCTCGGCCGAGGGCTGGGTGGGTCGCCAGGACTACATCGACGCCATGGCCCAGGTGCCGGCCTTCACCGACAGGCTGGAGGCGCGGTGGTGGGAGCTGCGGGGCACCGTGCTCACCGAGGAGGCGCTGCTGGCGGCGGTGGATGCCGCCGTGGAGACCACGGCACCAGCCATCGACAGCAACGTGGCCCTGTGGCCGGTGGACGAGATCGCGTTCTCGTGGGGCGGCGTCGAGAACTGGCTCTGCCCGGTGGGCACCTACGAGGAGGAGCTCTCGCGGGTGCGTGAGTTCCTGCCGGCACGCCTGGCCTGGATGGACGAGAACATCGGCGGGTTCTGAGTGGGAGAACCAAGCGGATCTGCGAGCTCTGACGCTGGCTCTCAGCCTGTCTCGAGCTGCGAGGCCAGGGCGCAGCAGCTGTCGAATCCGCTGCGCAGGCCGGCGCGGATCACCGGCGGCATGTCGCTGCCGATGCGCGCGATCAGCCCGCTCTTCTCGCCGAACTTGAGGCGGGCGATGAGCGTCACCCGCGAGGTGTGGACCTGGCCCGGCTCGACCACGTACATGCCGAAGATGTCGGACACCGGGTAGACGGCGTTGAAGAGCGCGCGCTTGTTGACCTTCTTGGACGCCCGCTTGATGAGCACCTGGTAGCGATCCCAGAACTTGCCGGCGATGGCCGGTGTGAGGCGCTCGAAGGGCATCAGGGTGCGGTTGCCGTCGGGCAGCAGGTACATGCGCTGGGCGTAGGTGCCGTACATGAGCGACAGGTCGACGAAGTAGAAGGAGTCGACGTAGGCCAGCCCGTTGACGGGATCGATCCCGTCTCCCAGGCGCACCACGGTCTTGGCGCCGTCCTCGACCTCGGGCAGGCGGTGGAGCGTGTTGAAGACGGTCTCGACGACGGTCTTGTGCTCGTAGTTCTCGGTGCCTTCACCGCTGATGCGCGCCAGGTAGCCGCCGTCGAGATCGCGCAGGTGCACGGTCTCGTAGGCCTGGTCGGCGAAGGTCTTCACCGAGGCGTCGACCCAGAAAGAGTCGGTCTTCAGGGAGTCCAAGAGCAGCCGAGCGGCCTCGGGATCTCGGCAGGGAACGGAGGCGGGGGCACCGCGGGCAACAGAAGGCACGGCGCTGCAAGCCGCGAGTGCGGCGAGGCCTTGCAGCAGCTGGCGCCTGGAAGGCGACGTCAGCTGACGCCGGAGCGGCGCTGTGGCGCGGGTCGAGGCCATGACGTGCTCCTAATAGGCTACGGACAGATGAACCTGGTTCGCAACCCTTTCAGTGCCCTTACACGTCCCCTTCTCCGTCTTGTTGCGGCCACAGCTGGGTCATCTCTCCGTGGAAGCGCAGCGGCCCGAGCAGTCGCCAGCCCACCACGATGGCCACGATCCCGGCAGCCATCATGGCCAGGGTGATCCAACCGGTCGCCGGATAAGCCGCGGGCCAGCCGCTGATCGCGTAGGGCAGCACGACCATCAGGAAGACGGCGGCGAAGGGCACCGCCCCCGCCGAGCCCACCGCGGCGTTGATGCTGGCCGGCGTGCGCAGGTGGGGATCGATGGTGCGCAGGAGCGCCAGCCCCATGGGCAAGGTTCCGGTGGCGGTGCCGAAGAGCAGCACGCAGTGCTCGAAGGGATGGTCGGGGAAGGCACGGGCCGAGATCCAGACCACCGCCAACAGGGTCACGGCGCCACCGAGGGCTGACACGACGAAGAGCGGGAGCCAGTTCGCCTGAAGCACCTCGATCTGGATGGCCGCGATGGCCCCACAGGTGACGAAGTCCACAGTGACACCGCTGATGCGGCCGAGCAGCCGGTCGTCGAGGGGCGAGGACACCACCGGCAAGCGGGTGAGGCCCACGCGTACCAGGAGTGCCACCACGGCGCCCACGATGAAGTGGAAGCCCCAGGCGGTGTGGGCCAGCAGGGGCTTGTCGGCGAAGGCCACCTCGGCCACCGCGTACACGATGCCGTAGGTGATCAGGTAGATGATGCCGATGGCCACGAGCTGGGTGGACAGGCGGTCCAAGGCCCCGGGTTCGGCCAGGGCCTCCGTGGTGGAGAGCTCGGTCGTCACGCTGTCTCTGGCGGGCTGGACCAGACCCTTGCGGCGGCCCCAGGCGGCCAGGGGGACACCCGCCACGATGGCCCAGCCGAAGCCCAGGGTCGCCATGATCAGTCCGAGCTGAGCGCCGTTTTGGAGCCCGGTCTCCTCCCAGGCCTTTCCGAGCGAGAGCGCCTGGCCCGGGCCCTGCTCGAAGCCCAGCGGCACCAGCAGCCCGAAGCCTGGGTGCATGGACTCGGCCGCGAAGAGGCTCACGACCATGACGAAGCCGAGCCCCACGATGCCCTGGATGCAGAGCAAGACGGGCACGGCCAGGGCGAAGGAGGTGGCCCCGCCTCCCTTGGTGCCCTTGGCCGGCTGCTGCAGGCTCACGGCGATGAAGACGATGCCGAGGCCGTGGTAGACGAGGGACTCGAGGGCGCTCTTGTCGAGGGGGAGCACTCCGAGGGCGCCCTGGCCCAGGATCAGCCCCAGACAGCCCGCGATGATGGAGCCAGGGACACCGAGGCGGCGCACGGGCCCGGTGAGGCGCAAGAGCCCAGCCCCGAAGAGCAGGGTCGCGATGAGGAGTCCGTCGAGGACGGGGCCGCTTTGCCAGAATTCCATGTCAGTGGCTCTCGAGAAACGGTCGTGGGGGTATCAGGGCTGGGTACTCGAGATTGGCCTTCTCGGAGGTGTCGAGCTCTCCGAGGAGGTGTCAGGTTCGGGATGGCCGGCTCGGTCGGGTCCCCTGCACTATCTGGTCGCATGGTCCGTCGTGGAGGTTCAATGGTCGACCTCACCCACGTCGGTTCGGTCTGTGGCTGCGACGCCGAGTGGAGGATCTCCGTCGCCGGGATCATGGCCCGAACTGCAGTCGCTGCCGGAGTCGGTCGTCCGAGAGCACCGTGCGCGGGCCGGGACAGGTCTGCCGGAGTGCTGTGGAGAGCGCGGTGGCCACGGCGTCGTCGCCGAGCTGAGCCGCACGCCGAGCGCCCAGCTGCAGCCGTCGAAGCACCAAGCCACAAGCCTGCGGTGCATGGGGCAGCAGGGAGGCGGCGAGGGACAAGGCCTCACGTTCCACGGGAGTCGTCGCAATGGACTCGAGGGGACGGTACCGAGGCATCCCGCGCGCGAGGATCAACAGGGCCAGGTCGGGCTCGATGAGAGAGGCCTCCGCGGGGTCTGGATGGACCAGGGCGCGGATCCGGGCCCGCCGCAGACGAGGCTGGGCCGTGGCCAAGGCCGCGAGCAGGTCTCCATCGGGATGCTCTGCCAGGCGAGACAGGGCCTGGGACAGGGGATCGTCGAGGCTGGCGAGGTGCTGCCGGATGGCGGAGGTCTCGCCCGCGCGCCGGGCCGTGAGGCGAGCGAGCTCGGCGTGCTGGCGCACCTCGTCCTCGCCGAGTCCGGCGGCTGTGGCCCGGGCGAGGAGATCGGCGACGGCGGGGGGAACGTCTTCGGGGGTTGTGGCCCGCCAGGCCTGTGCTGCCCGCAGCGCGAAGCGGGGGGCGCCGGTCTCGGCGAAGAGCGCGGTCTCGGCCGCTGCGGCGTCTGCGAAGGCGCCGGTCCTCCAGGCCACGGGTGCCACACGGCGAGGATCTGGGATCTGGGAGCCGAGCTTGGGGCAGCGACGGGCGTGGTAGCTGGGCCGACCGCGGGGATCGAAGACGCGGCGAGCCCGTGCTTCGGCTTCGTCGTCGACTGGCTGGTCGGAGAGGAAGGCCCGCCAGTCGGTGTCGAGCTGTGCGATGGGGCGTCCCCAGGCCGCCTGCGCGTCACCGGATCGCTGGTAGGCGGCGAAGGGTTCGGCGCCTCGGGTGAGGACCAGCCAGCCGAAGAAGGAGGCGGAGGCCTCGTAGGCGGCACCCTCTCGGATGGTGGAGAAACCGAAGAGGCTGGTGAGCACCGCGGCATCGGGGAGGTTGCCCTGGCGGTCTGCGGCGGCCTGCACACCATGGGCCTCGGCCAGCCAGACGAGATCGTCCTCCCAGGCCTCGGCCACGCCCTCGGTGGCGGCACGGTCGAAGAGCAGGCGGGCCTCGGGGTAGGCCAGGCCTTGGAGCACGTGCACGAGCTCGTGGCGAAGGGTGCCCTCGAAGGCGTCGGGCCAGGCGAGGTCGAGACCGCCTGGCCAGGCGTGGGGGTAGGCGAAGCCGGAGAGTCTCCCCACCTGCGCGTCGTCCTCGTAGAGGCGCATCTCGATGGGCTCGTCGGGGGCGGGCCAGTCCCCGACGAGCAGAGAGAGCTGCCACTCCGCCTCGTCGATCACGGCATCGACGGCGTGGGCGGCGGGGCCACGGCTCGGGTGCCGGACCACGAAGTTGGCCGAGGTGCTGACGCCGTCGAGCTCGGCCTCCAGGGCCCCGGAACCGCAGCCCAGGCCGAGGCGGCTGCCACCGGACAGTGTCAGCAGTGCCAATACGGCGGTGCACGAGACTGCCGGGCGCGCAGGACCACCATGGCGCCAGTGGTCGACGGCCCACACCGTGGCCGCGACCAGCAGCAGCCAGCCCCGCTGGAGCACCTGCAGGGTGTCAGCGTCGAGCGAGGCGCGCTGGTCGATGGCGGCCGCTGCACCGATGAGGGGATCGACGACGCGCAGTCCGAGGAGGCCCTGAGCGACGTCGTGGGCGACGCAGACCAGGGCGACCGCGAGGGCGGCCAGGAGGGTGCGGGCCCGACCCCAGCCGGCACGTTGCGCACCCACACCCGCCACGGTGCACAGAGCCATGAGGGGAAGCCAGGTGAGCCAGAAGAAGCTGGCAGCAGGCCCGATCTGGCAGCCGTGGAGAGTGGAGGCGAGGACAAGCTGCGTACCCCCCGCGCCCAGGCCCAGGCAGAAACCTCCGATGAGCCCGAAGAACAGGACCTCATGGGCACTGGACATGCGCGCGCCCCGGACGGTGAGCAGCCAGCCCATGCCAGCCACGGCGGCGAAG
>JAERSX010000770.1 GCA_016845285.1 Deltaproteobacteria bacterium
CACGGTGGCGGTCGCGGTCGCAGAGTGGCGACAACCGCTGGTGGCCAGGCTCCAGGCCGTGCCCTTCGCCGAGGCGGCATGGGTGGATGGTCTGCACGGTGGAGCCGGGCTGGGGCTGCGTTGGCTCGCACCTCAGGGCCAGCCCGGCACCATCCGGCTCGATGTGGGCATGGGCGACGGGGGTCTGGGCCTCAGCGCCGGCTGGGGGCAGGCGTTCTGAGGCCGGCTTGCGTCGCCCCGAGTCAGGTGAGCAAGGCGTCGATGGTGCGCTGGTCGGCGCCGGGAAACTCGTAGTCGTCGAGGTCGTCCGCCAAGACCCAACGCACCTCGTGCACGCCGACGGCCTGCGGCTCTTCGGTTGTCTGGGCGCGGTACACGAGCAGGTCGAGGGTGTAGCGATCGTACTCATGGCGCACATGCAGGCTCAGCTCGCCGACCTGGATGGTGACGCCCAGGTTCTCGCGGATCTCCCGCACCAAGGCCTCCTCGTCACGCTCACCCGGCTCCACACGGCCACCAGGAAACTCCCAAAGCAGGGGCATGGTCGCCTCGGGCCTGCGCTGCGCGATGAGGTAGCGACCGTCGCGCTCGATCTCAGCGGAGACCACACGAATGTGGGGCTTGCTCATTCGACCTCCGAAGGCGCCGCACATAGCACGCCAGGGTGTCTGTGGAGGTGGACGGAGACGGCCCCTCGAGCCGAGCCCGACATCAGGGGCAAGTGTGCTTGAGCTCGCGCAATCGGCCCTCGACCTCGCGGCTCACGCTCACGTTGCCGCCGGCCAGAGAGAGCGCCTTGCAGTACTGGTTCAGGGCGCGATCGCGATTGCCCTGCTTCTCGGAGACGTAGCCAAAGCCGAAGCGTGCCTCCGCATTGTTGGGCTGCTTGGCGATGGCCGACTCGAAGTGACCGGCTGCCTTGCTCAACGAACCACGGTCCATGGCGCGCCAACCTGCGTCGATGAGCTGGGAGACCGACCGTACTGAAGGAGCTGCCGCCGGGGCGGCTGCCGCCGCTGGTTCGGGCTCGGGCTCGGGCTCGGCCTCGGCCTCGACCTCGGGCTCGGCCTCGGGCTCGGCCTCGGCCTCGGGCTCGGGCTCGGCCTCGGCCTCGGTCCCCTCAGCTTCAGCATCCGTCGCCACGTCACCGGCTTCATCACCTGAGACAGGGTCTGCCGCAGCGGGCTCCGCCGTCGCCGCACCCGCTTCCGGAATGCTGCGGTCTCCGGCGCCTGCGTCGCCCAGGTTGGTGTCGTCTTGGCCAGACGCGAACCAGCCCTGGCTCATGCCCCACCACGCCACGAGGAGCAGGACCACAGCGCCAGCGACGATGTACATCCTGGAGCTTCGTCGCTGACCGGACGGCACCCAGCCGTCGTCATCGAAGTCGTCGTCATCTCCAGCGAGCAGCATCCCGTCGTTGAATGCATCTCGGACGGCGGCGGGAGCGGGGTCGGCGGCGGGAGCGGGATCGGCCTTGGGATCGACGGCGGGCGCGAGATCTGCGGCTGGAGGAGGACCGAAGCGGTCCGGGTCTGGCGCATGGTCGCCGTCACCTGGAACGGTCTCGCGTGCGTCGGCGTCGAGGCCTTCATCAGACTCGAAGTCTGGTGTAGGGAAGGGCGAAAGGGTGGGAGACGGATCCCGGAGGTCTTGCGAATCGACGAGCGCCTCTTCGGGGTCAAGAGCCTCGGTCGGCCGCTCGTCGAATGAACGCCCTCCGTCGACCCGCTCGGTGCTCTCGAGTGCCGGATCGCCCCTGAGTCCTGCTCTGGGGACCGAAAGGGGAGAGATCTCGTCGTAGCTGGAGAGGGGCTTGGAGTGACCCTCACCGACCTCGTCGGTCAATGAGACGCCCGGCTGCGGGATGTCCTCGGTCAAGGACATGCCCGGCTGCGGGACATCCTCGGTCAAGGAGATGCCCAGCGGGATGTCATCGGGTTCGCCCGGGCTCTCATCCGGCTTGGGGCCGCCGGCGACGGGGAGCCCGGTCTTCTCGTAGAGCGGCACACCCGGAGAGCTGGGCACCGACTCGAAGACCGGCACGTCGTCCGCGACCTCGGTGCGTTCGTCTTCGCGGGTCAAGGTGGTGCCGCCAGACAGCCGGTCCACCGTGTCGATGAGGTCGAAGAATGGCTGGAGCCCGGGTCGATGCGACAGCGGACGGTAGGTCACCTGATCGGTGGAGAATTCGTCGCTGGGCACCACCCGCCGCTCCACGATCCAGCGCTGAAGCGTGGCGAGGTCGGAGACGGGAAACACTTCCGTGCCGCGTCGCAGGGTGGCCTGGCGCGGTGCCTCGACGGTGACGGGATCGCTCACCTGCTCCGTCAGCAACTCTCCCGTGGCCGGAGCGACAGGTCTCGGCGCGTCTTCTTCCACAGAGAAGGCCTGGCCACAGATGCTGCAGCGCACTCGGAGCGGCTTCCGTCCCACTCGCGAAGGAAGGTCGAGCTCATAGCCGGCCCCACAACCAGGGCAGTCGAGGTGCACCACGTCAGCCCTGCTGCAGCTGAGTGATCTGCTGCTGAATCTCGGAGGCATCGGAAGGGTTCGAGTTCAAGTAGGTCTGGTAGTACCCGATTGCCCCGGGTGCATCCCCTTGATCTCGAGCGATGTGGCCCAGCCACTTTGCGGCCCCCGAGGCACCCTGCCGGGATGCCTGACTCAGGCTGTCGCGGGCGCTGCGGGTATCCCCGGCACGGTACTGGGCGATGCCGAGCTTCTGACGGAGGAGAGGGTTGTTCTGGTCCATCCCTACGGCCTTTCCGTAGGCGATGACCGCCGTGGCCCAGTCGCCACGGGCAGCGGCCTCGTCTCCGGCGGCCGCGTGGTCTTGGGCCGTGCTGGCACGAGCCTGGATGGTGCTGCCACCCTGGTTGCTGGAGACACCAGGCGCGATGCTGCTGCCACCCGACCCAGGACTGGCGATCTCGGTCGGAATGACCGGAGTGAGGATGGGGTCGTCGTCGCCCGTGTTGATGGGCTCGGGCTCTGCGACCGGCGTGAGCGTGGCCTCGGCAGCCTCGATGATGGCGTTGCGGCCCGGGTCGGGCGGCGGCTCATCGACTTCGGGCGCCGCGGGCGCCACCTGGGCCGTGGGGGGTGGCGGATGGGCGGATTGGGCTGGCTC
>JAERSX010000771.1 GCA_016845285.1 Deltaproteobacteria bacterium
GCATAACCGTGCAGCCCTCATAGGTCTCCGGCTCAGGTCTTGGCCTACCTCATGGCGGAGGACGACCGCCTCAGGGCCGCGACCACGTGGCTCGCCCTGGCCTGGTGTTCCCCCTGTCGAGGCGGCAGGACAGGAGCTCTCAGCGAGGGCGACGGCTGTAGAGCAAGGCCTCTGCCACCCGCTCGGCATCGAGGCTGGCGCTGTCTTCTCCGCGGTCGATGATCTGCTTGGCCAGGCGCAGCGCGACCGGATCTCGCGCGGCCAGGGTGTGGGCCAGGGTGAGGGCACGCTGGAGAGGCGTGGGGCTCAGAGCCATGGCCAGTCCGAAGGACACGGCCTCTTCGGCGGTGAGCTCGCGTCCTGCGAGGATCACCTGCTTGGCCACCGAGGGCCCCACGAGGCGGGTGAGGCGGGTGCAGCCGCCGGCCGAGGGGATGATGCCCAGCTCGGTCTCGGGGAGTCGGAAGCGTGCTCCCGGACCCACCACCCGCAGATCGCAGGCGAGGGCCAGCTCGCAGCCGCCGGCCACAGCGGGGCCCTGGACGGCCGCGACACTCACCATGCGCGAGCGGGCCAGGGTGGTGAAGACGTGCTGGCTCTGGAGGTCGAGGGCGTCCAGCGGGTCGGCTGCGGCCAGGGCCTTCAGATCAGCACCTCCGCAGAACGCGCCACCGCCCGTGGAGCTCACGACCACCACATGGACCTTGGCCTCGAGCTCTGCGATGCCGGCGGCCAGGGCATCGAGGTGGGCTGCATCGTAGGCGTGAGCCCGACGGGGACGATCGAGGGTCAGGCGACCGATCCCCTGTGTCACCTCGACCACGACCGCCATGGGACTTCCTCCGTCGCTGGACCCTACCGCGCGGGGCCCTGGCAGAGCATATTGCTTCCATGAGTGATCCTCTGCGAGAGCGAGTGGTGCACGATGTGCCCGAGCCGTGCCCATACCTCGAGGGCGAGCGGGCCCGTTTGCCCTTGCGCTGGCAGCTGCGTGGCCTGTCGGCGGCCGAGGTGGACGAGTCGCTGGCGGGCGGCGACCGGCGGGTGGGCCGCATGCTCTACCGCACCGCCTGCCCGGTCTGCACCGCCTGTGAGCCAATCCGCATCCCGGTCCACACCTTTCAGCCCACCCGGTCCCAGCGGCGGGTGTGGAAGCGCAACCAAGACCTTCGCATCGAGGTCTCCGCTCCCACGTTCACCGACGAGAAGCTGGCTCTCTACAACCGCCACAAGCGAGAGCGTGGTCTCGCGCGCCGAGAAGAAGACCTCACGCGCCGCGGCTACCTCGGCTGGTTCGTGCACTCTTGCGTCCGCACCGTGGAGATGTGCTACCTGCTCGACGATCGGCTCGTGGGCGTGGGCATCGTCGATGTCGGAGCCCGCGACAGCAGCAGCGTCTACTTCTTCTTCGACCCAGACGAGTCACGGCGCTCGCTGGGGGTCCACTCGGTGCTCGTAGAGGTGGCTTGGCTCGCGCAGCGAGGTGGACGGCACCACTACCTGGGTCTGTATGTCGACGACTGTCGGCACCTCGCGTACAAGGCGCGGTTCGGCCCTCATGAGCGCCTCACCGACGGCGTCTGGGCCCCCTTCGAGGCCTGCGCGCCGCCGTGATAGGGTGCATCCATGGGTGCGCGACCGCCGTGTGCTGGCCTATGGAACACACCGATGGTGCACGTCGATGGGTCGGTGACCACCTGTTGTCTGGACGAACATGTGGAGAACCGGATCGGGAACCTGCGGGACACCGGTCTCCAAGATCTGTGGCACGGCGACCGCATGAATCGGTGGCGTGTGGCTCACATCGAGGGTCGCTTCGCCGACAGTGGGCCCTTGTGTACCCGCTGCAACTGGCGCAGTGCTGGGGCCTACCCCGCCGACAAGGCTGCGAGCTGGCTGCGGCGCTTCAGGGCAAGGCGGGGGGAGGGGTGACATGATCCCAGCCGTCGAGTTCGTCGGGACCGGCAAGGTGTACCGGACTGGCTTCTTCATGCGCCGCATCGAGGCGCTGCGCGATCTGACCCTGCGGGTCGAGCCGGGTGAGATCTTTGGCTTCATCGGTCCCAACGGGGCTGGCAAGACCACCACCATCAAGATCCTGGCCGGGCTCCACGAGTCCACCTCGGGCGAGGCACGGATCTTCGGTGTCGACCACCGCGACCCCAAGGCGCGGTCGCGCATGGGCTTCTTGCCGGAGCGACCGTATTTCTACCTCCACCTGACCGCGCGAGAGGTGCTCCGCTTCTATGGCCAGCTCTCCCTGGTCCCAGACGACGTCATCGCGCGTCGCACGGGGGAGCTCTTGGAGCGAGTGGAGCTGAGCCGCTTCGCCGACGTGCCGCTGCGCAAGTACTCCAAGGGCATGTTGCAGCGTGTGGGGCTCTGTCAGGCTCTCCTCCACGACCCGGATCTCGTCGTGCTCGACGAGCCCATGAGCGGGCTCGATCCCATGGGGCGCGCGCTGGTGTCATCGCTCATCCGTGAGGAGCAGGAGGCGGGGCGCACCGTCTTCTTCAGCAGCCACATCCTCCACGACGTGGAGACCCTCTGCGATCGCGTGGCCATCATCATCGGTGGCCAGCTCCGTGCCTTGGGCGCGGTGGAGGCGCTGGTGGCTGAGCACGGCAACCTCGAAGAGGCCTTCCTCTCCGAGGTCGACCGCTCGACCCCGGTCGACCCGAAGACGCTGGGAGTGATGGCGTGAAGCAGCTCACATCGCTCGCGCTGCACACCTTTCAAGAGGCTGTGCGCGACCGGATCCTCTACAGCATCCTGGTGTTCGCGCTGGTGCTGGTGGTGGGCTCTCTGGCTGCAGAGCAGATCACCATCGGAGACCAGGCCAAGGTGGTGAGGAGCTTCGCCCAGTCGTCCATCGACATCTTCGCCTCGCTGATCGCCATGTTCCTGGGCGTGTCCTTGGTCTACAAGGAGCTCGACAGCCGCACGGCCTACACCATCTTGAGCCGACCACTGCCCCGATCTCGCTTCGTCCTGGGCAAGTACCTGGGCCTGGTGCTCACCTTGGGCGTGCAGGTGGCCATCATGGTGGTGGTCTACACCGTCGTGATGACCCTGAGTCAGGGGCTGCCGCCTGGGGTCGTCTACCTGAGCTTCGGTTTGTTGATGCTCGAGCTGATGCTGCTCACGGCCTGGGCCACGCTGTTCAGCTGCTACTCCGGCCCCACGACCGCCTCGTTCTTCACCCTCGCCATCTTCACCATCGGTCATCTCGCGGACGACATCTGGACCTTCGGCTCGGCCGCGGAGTCCGAGGTCGTGCAACAGACCGCGCGGGCGCTGTACTGGTGTCTGCCCAACTTCGAGTTCTTCAGCATCCGCACCCAGGCGGTGCACGGGGTGCCCGTGGGCCTCGACAGGGTCATCGAGGTCATGGCCTACGGCGCTGGCTACACCACCGTCGTCCTTGCCGCAGCGGTCCTCGTCTTCCAGAGGCGAGATCTCAAGTGATCCAGGTCCCGATGGTGGACCTGAGTGCCCGCCACGCCGACGTCGCAGATGCCGTCGAGGCGGCGGTGGTGAAGGTACTGCGGAGCGGTCGCCACGTCGGCGGGCCCGTGGTGGCCGAGCTCGAGTCGGCGTTGGCGGTTCGCAACGGCTGTGTGGGCGCCGTCGGCTGCAACAGCGGCACCGACGCCCTGCGCCTCGCGCTGCAGGCGGTCGGAGTGGGGGCAGGCGACGAGGTGCTCGTGCCGGCCGTGAGCTTCTACGCCACCGCTGAGTCGGTGCTGCAGCTGGGGGCCGTGCCGAAGGTGGTGGACGTGCTGCCCGATCGGCCCCTCATCGACCCGGACCAGGCGGCGGCGCAGGTGGGGGCCCGGACACGGGCGGTGGTGCCCGTGCATCTCTTCGGTGCCTTGGCGCCAGACCTCGGTCACCTCGGGCTGCCCGTGGTCGATGACGCCGCGCAGGCCGTCGTCGGGGAACCCTCGCGGTGTCGTGGGC
>JAERSX010000772.1 GCA_016845285.1 Deltaproteobacteria bacterium
CCGGCATCGAACAGGGGCCAGTCGCCGATGCCCTCGACGGTGGGCGTGCCCAGGGTGCTCACCCAGCTGTCCTGCATGGCCTCGGCGAGGGTCCACTCCAGGGCGGTGTAGTACTCGGGCTGGGTGCCGAAGACGAAGGGCCGCTCGGCGCAGTCAAGGGTAAAGCGCGCGCTCGAATTCTGTGGGCTGAGCGACGCTTTCTGCCAGAACCTGGACGCTCTTGGAGCGCGCGCCGAGCGTGCGGAGCTTGAACGGGAGCCTGATGCTGTCTATGCTCCAGTGCTTCGAGTAGCGACGATGGTCGTGAACACAGGGCTTCCCCAGCCCGGCTGAAGCGGTTCGAGTTCCCGTCTCTCAACGAGGAAGTTTCCTGTGATCACTCTGGCTGGTGCTCAACGACATTCAGTTCGAATAGTTCCGACCAAGGTCGTCCAATTCATGGTCTGGGGAGCACTCCTCTCCTCGATTTCTTGCCGGGACACGACGGTCCCAGAGCCTCTCCCGCAGGCTCCCCAGCAGGACTCGGCCGGCGACCAGGACACCGCCGACAGCACTGAGACCGGATTGGACTCTGGAGATACCGGTCCAGAACCCGAGCTCGACCCTGGCTGCGACGGAGTTCAGGGTAGTGAGCGGGAATACGATGCCTGCGGGGTCTGCGGTGGAGAGGCCATCGAGTGCCATGTTCCGGTGACGCTCGGTCACATCACGGCCGCCGACTACGACTCGGACTCCGAGACCTATCAGTGCCTGGATGAGTTCGACTCGAACACCTGGTTTCCCTGCAATCGAGACATCCACAAGGATGGGTGTCCCGAGCCTGGCAACGATCTGAACTGGGGCGACGACAGCTGGGATGACTTTCCCTCGAGCGAGAGCGCCGTCGACACGGTCGCCGCCTGCCAGGCCATCTTCGGAGACATCCAGCCCGCCTGGGAGAGCTACCCCGAGTCCGTGGGTGGGATTCGGTCCCTGCCCATCGATCGGGCAACACTCCAAGACGAGCGCACCAGCTGGGAACCCAGCTGTCCCGTCTTTGCCTGCGAGACCGACTGGTGCCCAGAGGAAGACCTCGCCAGCCCGCCCCCACAGTGCGGGACAGCGCCGTCGATGGAGCCCACCCTCGTCGATGGGGTGGACTGGTCCGTGCCGGACTGGGTCCCGACCCCCACAAACAGTGGCTACTTCGGCAAGACCCTCGGCGAAGAACCCCGAGTCCAGTGGGCGGCAGCCTCGGTGAGCTGGCGTCAGCTCCACCCAGGCCCCGAGGAGTTTGTCTCCACGGACGCGGACAGCATCGCTCCCGGGTATGGAGACGAGTCGGAGATGGACATCCTCGACGAAGTCTTGCAGGGGGATGTGCCCTACTGGCTGCGGGTCTACCTCTCTGCAGAGGACTGGGCTCCCGACTGGATTTTCGAGGAATGCCCCGACATTCAGCGGATCCATGACGAAGACCAGGGAATCGACAACTTGCCCATCTGGGACGACTGTGTCTGGCGCCACATCCTGAACATGTACACGGTCCTGCTCGGCGACTGCACGATCGTCGCCGAAGGAACGGCTGTGGGCACATGCCCAGTGGATGCCGATGGCGTGGTGATCCCGGTGAACGGATGGAACCTGCGCGAAGACCCCCGACTCCTGCTGCTCTACGTTCCCGGCGCATTTCGCTTCGCGGAGTATGGGCTGAGCGTCATCGAAGAAGCAGATGCCATGGGAAGCTTCGACACCGATGACGCCTCCTTCGAGTCCATCTACGTGGACTGGTTCCTGCGCGCGGTCGAAGACTTGGTGGACCTGGTGGGAGAGGAGTATTCCCACAAGCTGATGTTCACCGGCGAGGACTTTCCCTACTCCGTTCCCGACGGCTGGGACTCCGATGTCATCAACCACCTGCCCATGGACGCCGTCTCTGCAGGGCTCAGCATTCGCAACGGAATCACCGAGAACCACAGCAGCCATCACTACCATACGCCAGCCTATGGAACGTTCATCGACGGATCCGGTCATGTCGTCGCAGACGAAGACTGGGTGGCTTACGACGGCAAGCGAATCCTGGCCACGGAACAGGAGTGCTTTGGGGTCGACGGCGGATGCGGTGCCACCGAGTACGATCTCGACCTGGCCGAAGACCTGGAAGACTTCACCTACGAGGTGACTCGGGCCAACCTGGTGTCGTTGCAGGCGCGCATGAACTTCATGTACGTGAAGCCCGAAGTCAACGAGCTGATGCCCGAACACTGGAACTGGGTGGAACACAACCTGAGCCAGCGTCCCGAGCAGGCGACCGAGGCCTGGGTCACCCTGGGCGCCTATCGAGACAGGTTCTTCGAAGACAATGACCCACAACACGATTGGTTCCGCCGGCCATGGGTACGCAACACCGAGAAGCACCTGGCCCAGCGCGATGTGTGCTACGGCGGCCAGACCCGTCTCGGCACGCTCTGGGTGGAAGGCGATGCCTGGGAACCCGATCCAGCCGAGATGACCAATATCGAGGGTCGCCGGACGGATCGCGACAACGGACAGGACTTCATCTACTTCGACGTGGCCGAGGCCTTCTCCGAAGAGGCAGCTGACTACGACCTGGCGGTGACCTTTGTGGACTCGGGTACCGCATCTTGGTCGGTCGAATACGAGCAGTCGGGCTGCCTTGTCTCGACCGGAACGGTGACCAATACCGACTCGACCAGCCTCAAGACCGCCTGGTTCTCCCTGGAAGACGCCACCTTCACCGATGAAATGCCGGGCGCCACCGATCTCCGGATCTACAACGGAGGAGGAGAGGACATCGAGATTCGAATGGTCCGCCTGCTTCGCCGAGCCACCCTGGGTTGTGGCGATGGCGCACGGGGCGAGTACGAGACCTGCGACGACGGGAATACCGAAAACGGCGACGGGTGCGGTGCCGCCTGCCAGGTCGAGGAGGGCTGGGAATGCGACGGAGGAGAGCCCGATCTCTGTAGCTGCCCCGACGGCTGGTCGGGCTCGGACTGTGACGTCCCTGCGTGCTCCGACACCTGTGAAAATGGCGGAGAGTGTGTCGCACCCGACACCTGTGCCTGCGAGTTTGGCTGGGGTGGACTGACCTGCGAAGACAGCTACTACCCCGCCAGCTGCCTGGAGATCCTGGAAGATGGCATGGCTGTGCTGGGCAGCGACCTCTACACCATCGATCCCACTGAGAGCGGAGAGGGCGTGGAGGTCTACTGCGACATGGAGACCGATGACGGAGGCTGGACGGTGGTCTGGGCTTCAGTCGACGAAGGTAGTGCGGGACGCCCCTGGGACGAGGTGCCCACCAACCCGGAAGACGAGTTCGGAGACTTCGGGAGCGATCCAGATTCGGGCCGAGTCCGGCTTGGCTGGGACGATCTACAGGCCATCCCCCAGACCGAACACATCCTCATCCGTTCCTCCCTGGAGGACTCCTGGAGTACCGATACTTGGCTGAAGGTAGAAGCTCCATTCTTCGGCGGCGCGGTGATCGACGAGCTCCTCGTCGCGCGCGAAGTCCTGGTGGCCGAGGTCGCGGTGGAATCTGCCTCGGGTCGGGCATCTCTGGCCGATGTGGGCTTTGCCCTCGAAGAGCTGGACTGGGACGACATCGATGGCGATGGCGATGTGGACGAAGCCTTGGACACCGAGGACAGCTGGGTGGCAAGCGGTGGCTGGTATGGACTCGCTGAAGTCGACGGTGCCGATGGCACGGGCCTGGATGGATCGAGCTCCAGCCGTCGGTTTCTCAACGACAGCTGCGATGACCACCTCGTCTACATCTACAAAGATGCCCACATGGCCAGCTCCATCGGTCTCGGCATCGGCTGGCCTGCGACCACCTCGAGCTGCTCGAGCTCCAGCTCCACCGTGGACGCCACATGGATCGGGGTACGGTGAGCGATATCCAGGCCTTCTCAACGGTGTAGGAGATGGTCTCGCCATCCGTGTCAGTGGAGTCGGTGTCGAAGGAGCAGATGCATCGGCTCACCAGCGATTCGCCGCCGTTTGATGGAAGAGGAACCGTCGTAGAGCGCAATAGTGTTTGCACCCACCCTGTGACCCAACCATCCGCCCAATCTATGCCCTCATCGTCGACCATCGACAATCATGGTGAAGACGGTGCTCGCCTCCACCACCGCACCCCCTCAGTAGTTGTGCCACCCCAGCTCATCCAGCCGGTCACACCGCTCCTCGAACACCCCGTCGGTGACCTCCGTCGCCCCGGCCTCGAAGTGGACGAGGGTGCCCCCGTTCGCAGACACGCCGCCCCCGGCATCGAACA
>JAERSX010000773.1 GCA_016845285.1 Deltaproteobacteria bacterium
GGCCAACGCTCCCGCGACCGCCGCTGAGGGCCCCAGCACACGGTGCATGCCCAGAGCCGTGGCCACCACCAGCAGACACAGCGCCAGCGAGGCCAGGAGCACCCCCGTCACCTGGAAGGGCGTGTCTCCCAAGGCACCGAGCAACCACGGGTAGACCGGCGAACGAAAGGCGTGTTCGGCGAGGTCGGGGCGGTTGTGGCGGAGCCAGGCCAGGCCGAAGGACTCGAACCAGTCGTAGCCGACAGGCCAACCGGGTACTCGAAAGGCACCACGCGCCACGAGGACGCCCAGGGCCGCGACGATGCCGGCCCCTGTGAGGCAGCCGGAGCCCCGACTCATGTCAGCGACGGCGGCGTAGACCTGCGAGGAGCAGACCACCGAGCACGGCGATCACACCGAGCGGACCGCGCCCATCGAGGTCACCGGGCGCCGTGGTGCACATGCAGCCCAGGGTGGGCCCCGGCGTCTCGCGGTCGATGAAGCAATCGTTGGCCGCGCCGGGCGTGCCGTAGTTGCACTCGCCTTCGCCCAGATCGAGGAACTGCTGCTCGAGGTAGGAGGCGGGGCACCAGGAAGCGTCGACGACATCGTCGTTGAGCGCGTGGCCCTCTGCACCTTCGAGCTCGGGCCGCAGCATCACCGAGCGGGCCTGGTCCCAGCCCACGTCGCTGGTGAGCAGGTTCCACTCGACCTCGTCGATGATGGTGCCGTCACACACGAGCTGGAGGCCCTGGGTCTCATCGGTGCTCAGGAAGAGCGAGCCGTAGATGAAGGCACCGTCGCCGCAGACCTCGGTCTCGGAAGAGTCGTCGGAAGCCCCCGTGTCCGCAGCCTCTGAGCCACCCGAGTCGGCTCCCTCGAGGGTGTCGAGGCAGTCGCTCTTCACCAGCACCTGGTGGGCGCCGGCCCCCACCTCGTAGCTCTGGGTCGCGCTGGCGAAGGTGTAGGAGCGGGTGAGCTCCAGGCTCTCGGAGCCCGTGTCGTCGGCCTCTCGCAGCTCGCGCAGCTCGCACCACTGGAGCTCCACGGTCTCGCTGGCCACGCTGGTGAGCTCCACCCAGTCGGGCACGTCACCGCTGCTGCCCTGGGCGAAGACCTCGCTGAAGTAGACCTCGCCCACCTCTGGCCAGTTGTAGGTCTGGCACTGGCCGAGCTCGCCCGGGGTGCCGTACACCACGTCGATGGCCTCGATCTCGCCTTCGTCGTCGGTGTCGTAGAGCTCGCCGGCCGTCGCGAGGCTGGGCTGGCAGAAGCTCTCTGCGCTGTCGTTGCTGGTGCCGTCGTGGAGGTCTGGCGCCAGGTTGAGCGAGCAGCCCGCGTCTTCGGGGCAGCGATCGCTGAGCTGGGTGGCATCGATGGCCGCGCGGTCGACTTCGTAGGCGGTGCCCGAGCCGTCCTCGCACATCAGGATGAGGTCGTAGGGGCCCTCGTCCAGCCAGAAGCTGTAGTCGTAGGTGGCATCCGAGGGCACGGCCTCGCCTGCGCTGTTGGCGTCGAAGGCGTTGGAGTCGTGGTGGGTCAGGACGGTGAAGCCATCGATGTCGACGAAGGGCTCGCCGTCGATGGCGCCGATCACGGTGTCGTCGTCGGTGCCTTCGCGCGCGAACCAGCAACCCTCGAGGGCGCAGGCCGAGGCGCTGTCGCTGCGGCCGGCCACCTCGATCCACTCCCGGAAGGACTGGGGCGGGGAGGTCATCACCTCGCTGATGAAGACCTCGCCTGCGGCACAGGTCGGCAGGACCACCCAGCTGGTGAGGTCGCCGGGGCTGGCCTGCATGGCCACGAGGTCCGCGTCAGCCGGGTCTTCGCTGGCGTTGCCGTCGTAGGTGTAGGTGTCGACGTTCGGGTCCACCACGTCCCAGTGGCCCATGTCGTCGTTGGCCTCGTCGGGAGCGGCTTCGCTCAGCACGTTGGCGTTGAGCTGCATGGAGCAACGGCCCGGGTAGGCGTCTTCGTCGCAGCTGCCAGAGAAGTCGCCCCAGTTGAAGCTCACGGCATCGACGACGCCGGGATCGGCACACGAGGCCGCCCCGTCGCAGGCCAGGCAGAAGGTGGTGTCCTGGCTGGCGGTGATGCCACCCTTGGAGCCATACGCGCCCTCGGCCTCGTTGATGCACTCGCCGTCGGCGTCGAAGGCCACACAGAGCTCTGGCTGACCCGCCACCTCGCAGGAGCCCGTCAGCGCGCCGAGGGTCTGGGGATCGGTGCCGCTGAGCGTGATGCCGTCGAGGCTGGCGGAGTCGGGGTTGTCGTCCTCGACGATGAGCAGGCAGCCATCGAGCTCGAAGGTGCCTCCGGCAGGGGCCACCAGCTCCACGAACTCGCAGCTCGAGCGCTTTGGCGACGGGTGGAGCTCGGTGAACACGAGGTCACCGGCGGTGGGCGTGGCCGCGAGGGCCGTGCTGGTCAGTGTGAGGATGAGCATGTTCACCTCAGAAGCGCTTCTCGACCGTCACGACGGCGAGTCCGGAAGGTGGTGTGCTGCCGGCGGTCTCCTCGTCGACCACGAGGTCGGCGAGACAGGTCCCGTTCTCAGGCTGCACGTAGCCAGCGCGATCGCAACTCGCGTCCCACTCGGCCGGCGTGTCCTCGAGGTCCCAGACCACCCGCCCGCGGACGCCGATCTTCCAGCGCGCGGGGAGGGCCTGATCGACCTGGAGGTAGGTGTCGAACTGGCGGTCGCCCAGGCTGCCGTGCACGTCCTCGTCGACGTACTTGGCGCGCCAGGTGACCGTGTTGGTCTCGATGGGCTTGACCCGCACCTTGACCCAGGCCTGCTGCCCGATCTGGTACCAGGCCTCACAGACCTGGCCCCCCGTCGGGTAGATGAGGCCGGCGTCTTCGTAGGTCCGCTTCACGAAGGCCTGGATGTTGGTGTTGGGGATGGCCGTGACGGTCACCTGGGTGGCCACCCAGTGCTTGGCCCCCTTGCCGGTCACGCTGTCGGTCTGGTCCTCGGGGTCGACCACGTAGTCGAGACCCTCGTCCTCGAGATCGTCCTCGTAGTCGCCGCCGTAGACGTAGGTGCGCGAGTTGTTGGCGAGGTCACGGTTGCGGTGGTCCGCAGACACCGACCAGCGGAATTCAGCAGGCGGATCGAATTCGACGAGGCCGTAGACCTCGGCGTTGGTGCGCCCGAGGCTGATGTTCTGCCAGACGTCGGCGAGGCCGCGGAACTGCAGCCAGTCGGTGGGCCAGGACTGCACCTTCAGCTTGCCACCGCGCTCGTCGCGATCCCGCATGCCGAGGTACTCGTCAGCCGCCGCGAGCCCGCGGGCGTGGGGGTTGTCGAAGTCGGTGCTGTACTGCCGGGCCGACAGCTCGAAGTCGGTGCGGCCCAGCTCGAAGAGCGCCAGCCCCAACAGGCCCTGGCCGCCCGTGAAGGACTGGGTGATCTCGGCGTGGGCCTCGACGGGACCGAGGTGCTGCTCGATGTCTGCGCCCACGGCACCGAAGCGGTCCTGGACCGGCCAGCCCGAGCGGATGACCCAGTCGTACTGGTCGTCGACACCCTTGATGGAGGTGCGGTCGATCTGGCCCATGTAGGCGGTGAGCCCGAAGCTGGTCAGCCCGCCAGCATGGACTCGAGCGTGGCCACCCACGAGGTCTTCCCGGTAGGCATTGGGCAACGTCGCGTAGCCCATGCGCTGACCTTCCAGGTAGACCTCCGGGCTCGACAGCTCGAGGTCTTCGACCGATGTGTCGACGACCTCGCGGTTGGCCAGGCCCATGTCGTACTGGTACATGTCGCGGCGGTTGCTGCTCAGGAAGACCGTGGCGTCGATGCGCAGGTCGCCCATGGACGCCGACTCCAGCTGGCCGGCCACGCCGAAGAGCCCGCTGCTGACCCGGAAGTCACCGTCTTCCATGTCGGTGGAGTAGGTCATGTCCTTGTACCAGCCACGGGGCCGGGTACGGGACGTGGTGTCGAAGGTCAGGCCCAGGCCGAAGCCGGCGGTGTAGTTGCCCACGATGCCCGAGCGGGGGCCACGGTCTGCCGAGAGGTAGACCTTGCCAAGCTCCAGGGCGGGGGCACCCCACTGAGCGGTGAAGCGCTGGTCGTGGGGGTCGTAGCTGACGGTGCGGATGCGCTCGTGCGCCAGGCCCACGAAGCCTGCCTCGAGCCAGCGGCTGTAGCGAACCTTGGTGCTCACCGCGACGTTGGGCAGGTCGCCCTTGCCCAGCTCCTGGACGTTGTGGGTGCGGTTGGGGTGGTCATCCTCGACCACCTCGACGGGGCTCCAGTCCTTGGTGATGCGCATCTTGGCGATGCCGTCGAGCTTGTCGACCACCCGCTCGCGTGGAAGCACCGTGACGAAGGGCCCGATCTGCGTCATCAGGTCCTCGGACATGCCGGGGAGACGCTTCAGATCTCGCAGGCCCTCGAAGCCACCAGAGTCGCGCCGTGACTTGACGATCGCACCCACCACGCCCTGGGTGAGGCCCGGCAGGTCGAAGAGCTCGGACCGGCTGGCGCTGTTGAGATCGAGGGGGTCGTCGAGGAGCTCGAGAAGCGTCTGGTAGTCGCCTTCCTCGATCAGGCCCTCGTCGACGAGCTCGCGCAGATCGTCTTCGTCCTGCACACGAATGGGCACCGCATAGACACGGGCCTCAGCGCTGTCGCCCAGCACCAGGACGGTCAGCATGGAGGCAGCCAGGATGGCCCGGCGCTCACTCCTCATCGCAGCTCCAGGCTTCTTCGAAGGCCGCCGCATAGTTGGCGGCCATGGCGGGATCGGCAATGACCAGCAGGTTCTCCAGGTTGCGCTCCGTGGCGCTGGGCGTGAAATTGTAGGACCCCGTGATCACCCGCTCGCTGTCGATGACCGCGAACTTGTGGTGCATGATGCCCCCATCCTCGCCGCCACGTCGGCAGACCGTGATTCCCTCGTCTTCGAGGTTGTTCACGAGGTCGAGCTGGCCCACGGCCCCACCACCATCGGCCGCTGGGGGAAGGCTCTGGCCATAGTCCACGAGCAAGCGGACCTTCGCGCCACGCAGGTGCGCGTCGATGAGGTATCCCGCGATGGTCTCATGGGTGAAGGTGTACATCGCCACGTCGATGGTCTCGGTGGCCGAGCCGAGCTCTGGCTCCAGCACGGACAGCGCATCTTCGAAGGGCGTGAAGAACACCTGCTGGGAGGAGCATCCCGACAACAGGAGGATCGCCATGGCCTTGCTGCGCATGGCGCGGAGGCTACCACGCACCCTGGAGCCTCCGGCGTGCGCAGGGTGACTCCGACGTGACTTCCGCGCCAAGGCTCACGCCTCGGCGTCGTCGAGACGGAGAGCTCTGGCTCTCACGCTCCCGGGCCGAACCCTCCGCACGCGCCCTTCGCAGCCTCTCAGCGGCCCTTCATCGGGTGGATGGGTCGACCAGGCGGTGGCTCCTCCCGCTGGGATGGAGACCGGTCGGTCACCCAGGTTGAGCCAGACCTCGAGGGCATCCTCTCCCAGGTGCCGGACCCAGCGCAGCGCGGTGCCAACCACCTCGACGGGACCCATCTCACCCCGCTGTAGAGCAGGCTCCGCGCGCCGCAAGGCCAACACCTGCTGCCAGGTCGACCACACCGAGTCGGGCTGGCCACGCTGCGTCTGCACGTTGCGGGAGCCATGATCGGCGTGGAGTGCAAGCCACGGCTCTGCCGAGCTGAAGTCACCCGTCGGGGTCCAGGCCATGGGTGTGCGACAGCCGTCGCGGCCACGGAAGAGGGGCCAGTAGCGCCGTCCCGCGGGGTCTCGGATGGCCGCACGTGACAGACGTGCCTCGCGCAGGGCCAGCTCGTCTCCTTGGTACAGAAATGGAGTGCCCCGCAGGGTCGCCAGCATGAGCGCAACCAGGCGCATTCGGTCGTCCCGACGCCCCCAGCGGGTGGCCACCCGCGGAAAGTCGTGGTTTCCCACCACCCATGTGGGCCAGCCCTCCGGACCGAGGTCGGCCCGCCAGGCCTCGATGGCCCGCGCGAACGAGGCGGCGCCCCAGCGGCTGTGCAGCAGACCGAAGTGGAAGGCGAGGTGCAGCTGTTCCTCGCCCACCCAGGGCGCAGCGTTGTCGTAGCGGAAGCGCTCGTCGAGGGTCTCGCCGACGAGCACACCATCGTGGGCGTCCACCAGGCGACGCATCCGACCCAGGACCTGGGTGAGCTCTGGCTGATCGCGGTCGTGGAGGTGGCGCTGCCCCAGGTAGCCATAGGCGAGACCAGCGGTCAGCCCCACCGGATCGAGGCGACGCGGGTTGCTCCGGAGGGTCGCGTCCTTCAGGTAGCAGTTGAAGACATCGAGCCGGAAGCCGCTCACACCCCGGTCGAGCCAGTGGGCCATGCTGTCGAGCACCGCGTCGGCCACTCCCGGTTCACGCCAATTCAGGTCGGGCTGCTGGGGCGCGAAGCTGTGGAGGTACCAGGCCCCACGCACTGGATCTCGACTCCACGCCCGTCCCCCGAAGGCGCTCTGCCAGTTGTTGGGGGGGTGGGGGCCGTCGTGCCACAGGTACCAGCCTCCGTGCGGACCCGCGGCATGGGCCCGGGAGCTCTGGAACCAGGGGTGCTGGTCGCTGGTGTGGTTGAAGACACCATCGAGGAGCACGCGCAGCCCACGGTCACGGGCCCCCGCGATCACGGCATCGAGGTCGGCCTGCGTGCCCAAGGCCGGGTGGACGCCGAGGTAGTCGGCGACGTCGTAGCCGAAGTCGGCGTCGGGGCTCGGATGAACCGGCGACAGCCAGAGCACGTCCACGCCCAAGGCGGCCAGCTCGTCGAGGCGACGCACCAAGCCCGCCAGATCGCCCACGCCGTCACCGTCCGTGTCCTGGAAGGAGCGAAGGTAGACTTGGTAGACCACGGCGTTCTGCCACCAGGGCCTGCCCCGCTGTGCCGACGCGCTCATGACAACCTCCGTGGCCCGATGCTACGGCCCCGTACCGGCACGAACCCGGTTGCCCCATTCCCCGCACCGAGGATGCCCATGCTGAGCGAGCTGCTCGTCGCGCTCCTCTCGTGGTGGCCCCACCTCGCGGCCGTGACCAACCTGGGCCTGGCCCTGGTCGTCAGCGGCCACGTCGTGCTCCACAAGAAGTACGCGCGCTCGGCGGTGGGATGGGTGGCGCTGGTGTGGTTCGCGCCCTTCGTGGGCTCCCTGCTCTACCTGATCATGGGCATCAACCGCATCCAGAGGAAGGCCCACAAGCTCGGCCTGTCCGAGCCCGTCGGGCCCGAGGGCCCCACCGAGGCCCTGGCCGGCGACTCCTGTGGCCACATGGTCTCCGACCTCGGATCGCTGTCCACCCTGGCGCGCCTGGTGGGTGAAGTCAGCCAGCAGCCCCTGACCGCGGGCAACGCGGTGGAGATCCTGGGCAACGGCACCACGAGCTATCCAGCGATGCTCGACGCGATCGGGGGCGCCGAGCGCAGCGTCGCGCTGGTCACCTACATCTTCGATCGCGATCCCGTGGGGGCCGACTTCGTAGAGGCCCTCATCGCCGCCCACCAGCGGGGGGTGGAGGTCCGGGTGCTCGTGGACGGCGTGGGTGCCTGGTACAGCCGCCCGCCGGTCACCTGGAAGCTCAAGGCGGCCGGCGTGCCCTCAGCCTTGTTCCTCTTCGACTGGAACCTGGCCCGCATGCCCTTCATCAACCTGCGCAACCACCGCAAGCTGCTCGTGATCGACGGGCAGGTCGCCATCACCGGCGGCATGAACATCCGCCACGCTCACGCGCTGGACCGGTCTCCGAAGACGCCCACCGAAGATCTCATGGTGCGGGTGCGCGGACCGGTGGTGGCACAGCTCTTGGAGGTCTTCCACGAGGACTGGGCCTTCACCACGGGTGAGACGCTGAGGGGTCCCGCCTGGCACCTGCAGGGCGGCTCGGAGGGCAAGGTCTTCGCGCGAGCCATGCCCGATGGTCCTGACGAGGCCGCCGATCGCGCCTGGCGCACCGTGCTCGGCGCCCTCGCCGTCGCCCAGCATCGGGTGGCCATCGTGACCCCGTACTTCTTGCCCGAAGAGGAGCTGGAGACGGCGCTCGAGACGGCCGCACTGCGCGGGGTCGAGGTCGAGCTCTTCCTGCCCGAGGCCAGCAACCTCCCCTTCTTGGACATGGCCTCGCGGGCCGAGCTGCCCACGCTCGTGGCCGAGGGTGTGATCGTCTGGCGAGTTCCCGCCCCCTTCGACCACACCAAGCTGATGTTGGTGGACGATGCCTGGGTGATGCTCGGCAGCACCAACTGGGACAGCCGTAGCTTCCGCCTCAACTTCGAGCTCAACCTCGAGTGCTACGACCCCGAGCTGTCTGCACGCTTCTGGGATCAGATCGACGCCCGCCGCGCCCGAGGCCGGGTGCAGACGGCGGCAGAGCTCGCCGCCCGCCCTATGTGGAAGCGCCTCTTGGACGGAACCCTTCGTCTGTGGAAGCCCTACCTGTGAAGAAGAGCGCTTGTCGGCCCCTTCCACACAGCGGTGGCCCCTCTCCCTGCCGGGGCCGGGCTGGTCTTGGAGATCCACACTCCCGAGCGGAGCGCGTACGACCCTGGCAAGGGACGCGGACGAGTGACTCCAGAGCCAGTGGGCACCCGACGGCCTGGACCGGCACCGTCCCTCGAGGGGCCTGATATTCTCCTCCCCTCTGTCCACAGTGGCCCCAAGACGTAGACAGTCTCGAGAGAGACGGAGCGGATGATGGAGCAATCAGGCGACCGGCCGAGCCTGCGACGACCCACACATTCGTATGACGTAGGCGACGAAGTGGTCATCGTCGGGGGAGGCGCCGCGGGCTTGTCCGCAGCCTTCTTCCTGATGGAGGCCGGGCACGACCCCGAGAAGATCACGCTCATCGAGCGAAAACGCTCCCTCGGCGGACACGCCCGCAGCATCTACCTCCACCAGGTCAGCGCCCAGGAGCTGTACGTCATCCGCGACTTCCACATGCGCATCGAAGACTACGAGCCGGTGCTCGCCTTCGTCGACCACGAAGGCAGCCAGCAGGCGTTCCCCTTGGTGCACACTCCGTCGCTGGTCCCGGTCGACATCGGGGTCTGTGGCTTCAGCTCGAACTACACGAACTTCGACCACATGCTCTCCCTCCTCGCGCGGCGATCCGGCGGCACCGGCGCAGTGCAAGGCACCCTCGAGCCTTACGAATACGGCCGCGAGGTGTCCTACGGGATCGAGGTGGACGGCCTGGTCCTGCGCTCGGACAGGCTGGCCTGGGGACAGCTCTGGAAGCCCTGGAACTGGTACCGCGCCATCAAGCTCAGCACGGACACCGACAAGATGGTCCGCTACTGCCGTGAGAAGGGCCTGGCCTACTGGCGCACCAAGACCGTCGCAGATCTTCGGGCCGAGATGGAAGCCTTGAACATCTGCGAGACGACGATCGCGTGGATGTTGTCCTTCTGTCAGGTGGGCAGTGGCTTCAGCAACACCCAATTCTCCGAGATCTCCGCAGCGTACTGGTACCACTTCTTCACGCAGGGAAACTTTCACAACCTCGGTGCCCACAACATGATCTTCATGTTCGGAACCACCGCCTACATCGCCACGCTCACCGCCCACATCGTCGAACGCGGCGTGCGCCTCGAGCAAGGTCAGGCGCGACGGGGACGGCACACCATCTACGCCATCCAGCCCTTCGACAGTGCTGACACAGGAGCCGTGCTCCCCCCGATCGAGCAGTCCACCGCCCTCGCCTACGTGCACTGCGACGGCTCGATCGTGGCCAACAAGCGACTCAACACCGTGCTGGTCTACGGCGAGATCAACGGCATCGCACAGGCCTCGTGGGACGTGGACGCCATGCGGCCCGACCACCCCGATGTGGGCGCGTTCGTGACCTTCACCACACCCGACCACGAAGAGGAACTGGATGCCCAGCTCTTCAAGGGCGGGAGTCCGTTGTACATGCACGAGGTGGAGCGGAACGACCACAACCTCTACGAGACTCCACTCAAGGTTCGGTGGCGGCATGGGGTCATCGATGTGGCGGCGGAGCGAGCACGGCGGGACTTCTGGCGCGACGCCCAGGGAGCGAACCACACCTGGTACTGCGGCTCGACCTACCTCAAGTGCATGCTCCACGAGAACGCGATCACCAGTGCCCTCGACGCCGTGTGCCTCCTCACGGGGGCCCAGGCCAAGCTCGAGGCCAGAGGCTTTCGGGTGAGCGACGACACCCTCGAGCTGCACAGGGGCGACTGAACCACCCCCGAGGCCTCACTCGTGTGGCGGCTCTCCACGAGCCTGGCCACGCTCACGCCAACGCTCACGCTTGGCTCGGCGCCGACGCCGGGCGGGACGGGCGTAGGGAGAC
>JAERSX010000774.1 GCA_016845285.1 Deltaproteobacteria bacterium
CGTCGACATTGGGAGCCTCGCTGAGGGTCGGCACGATGGCCGTGTGCTCGAACTGCACGGACTGGGTCCCGTCCGACCATGGCCGGCCAAGCTGGAGGACCAATGGTCCGCAAGACCGAGACGACGACGGCTACGGGGTCACAGAAGTGTCGACGTCTCCGACTCCCTCCGGTGGTAGCCTCGTCACGATGACCCGACTTCGCCAGAGGCGAGGAGGGGGGGGCTTCATGGTATGCCTTGTGGAACTGATGCTGGGCGTGGGGCCATGAGGTCGCTGGTGGCCGTGGTGCTGGGTGGGGGTCTGGCAGGATGTGCCCTCGAGCCAGGAGGCGGCTTCAGCACCCTCGGCGAGGTGCAGGTCGGCGGAGCGCTCGAGACGACGTTTCTGCCCACCGGCGACGGCCGAGAGGTCGAGCTCACTTCAGCGTTGCTCACGGTGGTGGCCGCCACCTTGCAATCGCTGAGCGGAGGGGGCGGAGACAACAGCCTCGACCCGTCGGCGCCTCCTGAGGGCTTCAGCCTGTGCCACAGCGGCCACTGTCACCACGAGGACGGATCGCTGTGGTCCTACGAGGAGATCGAGGCCTGGCTGGCGGGTGGCTATGCCGAATGGACGGACCTCGCCGTGCTCACCAACCCCGACCTCGACCTCGACGACGTACTCCAGGATGCCGGTCTGGTGGACCTGATGGACGGCGAGGACGAGCTGGTGCTGCCGGGTCCCGTCGAGCTGAAAGGTCGCAGCGTGGACCGGCTCGTCTTGGTCCCGGCGATGTGGCTCGAGGGTCTGGTCGAGGAGGATGGTGAGGAGGTGGTGGTTCACATCGCCGTGATCCCAGAGGACGAGATCCTCGAAGGCCGGCTGGGGGGGGTGGAGGATCGGAGCCTGGCATCCGAGGTGGCTTTGTCGGCGCACTGGACCTTGCCTTCGGATCTCCTGTCGGGGCAGGCGCTGCCCCCCGCGGAAGACGGCCACAGCTGGCTACGCCAGGGAGACGACGACAACGACATCCACGAGCGCATGGCAGAGGTGCCCCTCGAGTTGAGTCTCGTAGAGGGGTAGGCTGCCGCCGCTGCGCCCCTTCGGTCGAGAGCGCGTGGTGAACGGGTGAAGACTGAGCGCGAGACCTCCGCCAGCGGCAGCGCCTCCAGCCGAGAATCGAGCCAGATCACCAGGGCTGGTCCCGCTCCCGGGCGGCACACAAGATGATGGATTTGGCCATGGCAGTGGACCTGGTATGGGTGCTGACCTGGTTGCGCATCGATTCACGCTCGACTGAACACGGGCCCCTCGGGTGGGAGGACCCACCAGTCACACTCACCGCCGAGAAACCCTCCCGAAACACTTCTCCAAGCTCCAGGCCACCCCGCCGGGCTTCCTGCACCAATCCATGTATCTACCTGTGAGATCAGCGATCTTCGGGATCGCCCTCGCGGAGCGGCGTTCGGGCTTGTTGATGGTCTCGCAAGACACGATCAGCTCGCCGCGTTGCAAGGCCAAGACCTGGCCCTCGATGCGGGGAACACTGCCCGAGGGAAAGCTCACGATGGTGGAGGCGCCCATGGGCACCACCAGCGACGTGAAGCCGACATCCACCCTGCAGACGTCGTTCTTGATGGAGACGAGCCGACCCCGAATGAGGGGCCGCGAAGCCCCCATACAAACGATGTCAACCATTTCATTCTGCGTGGGTACTGCTTGGTGCTGCATCTTGTCTCCTTTGGCCTGGGGAAGCCGTGGGTAACAACGAGTACGGATCCTTCTGAAAACACTTTAGTGCTCTGTGCAACATCACCGCGAACGCCTCGGAACCTGTCTTTTCGACTTGACTCAGGTGCACGGAATGTGCCAGGGCAGGTGCCGCTGTCCGGAGACGCATTGTTCACCCAACTCGTCATCCGCCGTCACCACCCGGTCCAAGGCCCGCTTCATGCGATCCGCCGCCACACCGCCATCGAGACTTCCCTCGCAGAAGGATGATGGGTTCTGATGCGGATGGGCGGCATCGGCGGTTTCGACCAAGTACACCTGAGCCACGAACCCCCGAATCTGGACTGGTCCGGTGCGGAGGAGCTGCCGAGGTCACGCTGAGAGCATGCGTCCGGCCCCTCTGAGCGGCGCGGAGGCCATCCTCTCGGGGGCGTGTCGGCACGCCGACGTAGGGGTGCCTGCGACGACGCGAGGAGGGTCCCCGATGGTGCTTCGAATTGGGCCCATCTGATGCATGCAGCGCAGGTGATGCCTTCCAAAAGGGCACCACGAATTTCAATGCCGCACTCGAAGAACGCCACGGGCTCAACGGCATGCGCTCCATCGACCGCCTGTGCCGACGAGAGCTCGAACGTCAACGGATCCGCTCCCACCCGAAGTTCCGCCGCACAGGGGAACAGATGCGAATGGCCCGGGTCTGAATCCGGTCCATTCGCCCGTCAGTAGGGCAAACCACCCGCCGCTTCCCGTTCTTCGGGGGTGTAGCCATCCCACACGCCATTGCGGGCGACCCGGTTCTGGTTCTGTCGGAAGATGCTCTGGAATGCACTCGATGCCTGGCCATACTTTCGACCGGCCTCGCGGAACTTGTTGGCCGCCCGACGGGCGTCTGAGATGGCGCCCCAGGTGCCTTGATGGGTGGCCGTGTCCCGGCCGGCAAAGCGCTGCTGGTGGTCGATTCCGGCCGCCCGAGATGCCTGGGCGCCCATCAGGAAACCATCCGCCGACTGGTAGGCGCTGCCCGACACGCCGTCCCGCGCGTGGTACCCGCCGCTGCCCATGCCACCGTGCACATCGGCGTGCCGCTGGGCACCGGTTCGAAGTTGCTCCATCAATTCCCAGGCACCTTCCATGCGCCGCATCACGCGCTCCAGCTCCGCCGTGTCCTGGGCGCTCGGTGCACGCTGGCCTTCTGGGAGGGCTTGGGCCGGCGCAGCTTGCTGTGTCCGTCCGCCAGATCCCTGGAGCAGTTGGTTCAGGCGCGCCACATGGGCCTCCGAACGGTTCACTTCCTCACTTCGCAGCTCGGTGTTGAGCGCCGGGTAGCTGCGCGGGTCTCGGATGTGGGCCGCCCGCGAACGCTCCGCCACCATCAACTGCCGAATGCGGCGCCGCAAAACCGGACTGGCCGGACCGTCTTCGAGCTGTGCCTCCAGGCGGGCGATCTGCTGCCCGGTCCACACGTGGTGGGTGGCGCCGGTCAGGTAGCGGTCGCCTTCCAGCTGGAGATGGGTCTCCCCGGAACCGATCGCGGACCGCATCACGCGCTGGGCGTCCAGCCCACCGTCACGGGCAAAGCGCTGGAGCACCTCGCGCTGGGCGTTCACGTCATCACCAGCCCGCCGCCAGGCCCGCACCAACGCCTCCCGGGGGGCATCGTCCAGGGTGCCACCTGCGTGTGGACCCACCTGGCCATTGGACAACATCTGACCAAAGCGCTCGACATCCTCTGCTGTGTAGAGGGTTTGAAGCGACCAACTGTCTTCGGTCAGGCCACTGAGCCGCCGGGTCCGATGATCGTTGCGGGTGCCGGTGGCGGCCCGCAGCGCCTCACCGGTCTCGTGCAAGCTGTCCACATCGATAGCAGAGGACACGCAGGCGCCACCCATCTGATCATCGGTGTCCTGGAAGGTGATTCC
>JAERSX010000775.1 GCA_016845285.1 Deltaproteobacteria bacterium
CCCCCCTGCACGTGCTCTTCGATGTGACGCTGCCGTCATGATCCCCGCCACCGCCGCCCAGCCACCACGCCGCTGGACCGCCTCGGAGCTCTGGCAGCGCGAGGAGTGGCGGATCACTGCTCCGCCCGGCCTGGACGAAGACATCGCCTCGCTCTCGAGCTGGGCAGCAGATCGATCCGACCCCATCGCAGACCTGGACATGCAGGATCTCGACCTTCCACGAGTCCGCTACCTGGCCAACCAGATCCACCAGGAGCTCGAGTCTGGAAGCGGCGTCGCCTGGGTGACCGGGATCGACGAGACCGACCCCCTCGCCCTCCGCCTGCTCTACGTGGCCACTGGGCTTCACATCGGCCGTCCAGTCGGTGCCTACGGGCGCCTGTACGACGTCGTGGACAGCGGGCGCAGCTACATCACCGAGGCCATCCCCGTCTCCCAGACCAACGAGTCGACGGGGGTACACACCGACAGCTCCAACAAGGGGCTGTGCCCACGCTTCATCGCGCTGCTGTGCATCCGGCCAGCGCGAGTCGGCGGAGGCTCGAGGATCACGAGCGCACTGCAGGCGCACGAGAGCCTGCGGCGTGACCACCCCGATGCACTGGCGAGCCTCTACGAAGATCACATCCGTGACCTGGTGACCCCGGGCTCCACCCGAAACAGCGACACGATCCGCGCCAACGCATTTCCCGTGTTCTCGGCCCCCCCCGGTCCGTCCTTCCGCTACATGCGGTACTGGATCGAGCGAGGCCACCGAGAAGCCGGCCAGCCGCTCCCTCCCGAGCGCCTCAGGGCCTTCGACCTCCTCGACGCCGCCCTCGAGCATCCCGATCACGTCGTCCGCTTCCGCCTCGAGGCCGGGCACATGCTCTTCTGCGACAACACCACCGTCGCCCACGATCGGGACGCCTACGAGACCCAGTCCGACGCCCCCCGCTGGCTCTGCCGCCTGTGGCTCCAGCCCGAGGGCTCACCCTCATGAGCAGACAGAACTGGGGACACGACCTCCGGATTTGGGTTCTGCTCGGCCTGCTGTGTGGGGCCGGTTGTGGGGGCAAGCTGAAGACCCGCACCCTGGTTCGCCCAGGCGCCGAGACAGCCGGGCTGGTGTTTCGCGATGTCTCGGTCTTCACAGCCACCGAGGTCGGGCTGCTGACCAACCAGGACGTGGTGGTCTCGGACGGTCGCATCAGCGCCGTTCGGCCCACGGGGGCAGCACTCCCCGAAGGAGCCCGTGTGGTCGAGGGGGCGGGGCGAACCCTGTTGCCCGGTCTGATCGACGCCCATGTCCACACCAGCGGGTCTGGCGCCGGCCCCTGGGCCCCTCAGCCCCCCTCGCCAGAACACAACCTGGAAGCCATGCTGTATTGCGGCGTCACCAGCGTCATCGACATGGGAGGCCACGCGACCCTCACCGGGAAGCTACGCCAGAGGGTGCGCTCTGGTGAGATCCCAGGACCACGCATGGTCATCACACACGGGGGCATCACCTCCTCGGGTGGTCATCCCATCCCCGCCGCCCGCGAGCTCCTGCCCGGGCCCATGGGCAAGATGGTGGGCTGGGTGATCCCCAAGGTCGATGAACCAGACGAGGCCGAGCGGGTGGTGGCCGGTGCCGTCAAGAAGGGGTCCGACTTCATCAAGATCATGTACGACGAGATCCCCAACGGCTCGCCACAGATGAACCAGGCGACACTCGCCGCGATGATCGAGGCCACCCACCTCCACGGCCTGCGCGCCTATGTGCACGTGGGCACCCCAGAGGCTGCGGTCGAGGCCGTGCAGGCCGGAGCCGACCTGCTGGCCCATGGGCCCTATGAGGGCGTGGTCTCCCCCACCCAGGCAGCCGAGATCGCCGCCGCCGAGGTGCCGGTGGTGTACACCCTGGTGGCCTATGAGCGCGGTGCACAGCTCGCCCACGGAGCCATCGAACCCACACGCCTCGAGCGCGAGACCATGCCCCCCGAGGTCTTCGACGGCACGGTCGGCGAGGCCGGGCGCGAGATCCTGGACTACCCGATCATCGGGGGAATGTCTGAGCTCTTGGCTGCAAATCGGGCGAACTGGACCACCAGCATCGGCAACCTGGAGGCGGCCGGGGTGCCCATCCTGGTCGGCACGGACGCCACCTTCATCGGCGTCTGGCCCGGCTCGGCCCTCCACCTGGAGCTGGAGCTGTTGGTGGAGGCCGGACTCTCGCCGACGCAGGCCCTCCTCGGAGCAACCGCTCTGGCTGCGCCCTGGATGGATGCAGACGCCGACTTCGGCACCATCGCCGTAGACCAGGCCGCCGATCTGCTGCTGGTCGAGGGCGATCCGACCCGCGACATCCGGGCGACCCGCCAGATCGTGATGGTGGTGCAGGACGGCCAACAGATCGAGCGCCTGCTCCCCGGCGAGGAGTAGCCATCGGCGAGTGACCCGCCAGATCGCGGTGCAGACCCAGTCCACGCCCAGCTCGAGAGGCACGGCCAACCGTCAGCCCGACAAGGCTCTCGCCAGCAGTTCCGACGTCCTAGACGTACGAACCGTGGCACACCTTCCCAAGCCCAGGAAGGTCCTTGCGCATCGCCACCCCCTCGACGCCCTTCATGCTGGCGAGCGTCTCGAAGGCCGTCACCGGCGTGGCGATCATGCAGGCCGTGGAGGCCGCGGAAACCGACCCATGGATCCGCAGCGGAGAGCTGGACTTAGGACGACCAGCGAGCATCATTCGCCGCCACCGAGAGAGCATGGAGCGACAGCTCGTGGTGCCGGAGGCTGACGGAGAGCGGGTGCTGGACCTCACGCAGGCCGGCGCCTCCTTCGTGAGCCTCGGAGGGCTGCGGCGTCTTCCTCGAGCAAGACAGCAGCCATGGCGGCTGAGCAAGGGTCCATGCTGGAAGGTCACGCTGGAGGGCCACGGCCCTGGGAGGGGCTGCTTGGTGGCGCGCTAGTCAAGCCCCCAAGGGTCCAGGTCAAGGTTGGGATCCGCCGGTTTGTCACGCAACTTCTCCCAACCTTCTGCCATTTTGTACCACGGTAGGGTTCCGGGGATTGTGCCCGGCATCGGTTCAGGACCCGATGGAAACCCATTCCGGAAGGCTGGAGGCAAATCCGACGCTGGTGGAGCGTCACCAATCGCCAAACGTTTTGCCGAACGCTGCATCTGTTTGTCGACATCACCAGGATGATGAGGGTCGGCCCGGCCCCGCTCCGCGAGGAGATCATTCCACTTCTTGAAGCCAGAGGCCTGCCCTGTGGCGGGAGCCATGCTCCCGAACTTGTGCCCAGACCTCTTTGCACGCTCAGGAGACGCGTACTGGTAGCCGGGCCCCTGGCTGTGGTAGTTCCGCAGGTAGCCGAAGGCGTCGTGAGCCTCACCGTGGAAGGACGCGACGGCGTTGGGGTGGGCCGAATATGACTTGTTGCCCGGCCCTACCAGGCCGCCGGTCGGGTTCAAGAGCGCCCCGTAGGCATCGTCGACACCGAGCGTCTCTCCAACGTAGGAGCCCGACCTGAGCTGCTGCACCGAGCCCATGTGGTCGCGGTTCTTCTCGCTGAGCTGAGGCACGGCCTCAAGCCCGTGGTCCATCCGATGGTGTTCCTGCTGCTGCCGAAGCTCCTGGTAGTCCGACCACTCGGCGAGAGCCTCGTCACGCGACTTGCCCCGCATCGCGCCGAGCTTGGTGGCGGCCTGATGCTGTCGATCCATCCACTTGTCATGCTCCTCTTGAGAAGCGTTGGCATCGGGCTCTCGCTCGCTGAGCTGATGCATGGTGTTCTTCAGCCGCTTGCTGCCGATCAGGCTCTCGCCGTCCGCCAGGGGTTGGCTGCTCTTGTCTTCGTACTTGTAGTCGAGACGCCTGCGAAGGCCGTCGTCTGACCAGGCCTCGGAGCCCGAAGTGGAGAACTCGAAGGGCTCGTTCTTCGGTCGATCGCTCTAATTTCTCCAGGGAGCGAGCCTGCCCGAGAGGTACTGGTTGCCGTGGGTGTCCTGCATGCTCGGCTGGCGGGTCACCGTGTCCTCTGACGCGGCACTGATCTCCTGCTCCACGACATGCTGTGTTCGATGCTGAGATGGCACAAGCCCGTCCTTCGACATGAACGTCTCTCACGCTATAACAACACTGCTTCACATGGCCCGCCACCTCGGCCTCGGAGGCCCGTGTGGCGGTGCGCTCCTTGCTCGCAGGTTCCGAGGCGCGCGACACCTCCGACCCCTACTCCGACGGACCGGACTGGATGGAGCTCAACGCCACCTTCCGAGCCGTGTCGGTGAGCGATGACGAGGTCTCCCTGGACGATGCCCTGGGGCTCTGGCCATCACGATGACTCGGACGCCTCGGCCAACAGTCTCTTGAGGGTCGACCGAAGCATGTGCAGGGAGAAGGGCTTGGCCAATTGCGCGTCGAAGGCCGACTCTTCGTAGGCCCTGTCCGGCGGCAGGTATCCCGAGATCAGGATGCACTTTGCAGCCGGGAAGCGTTCCCGAACCTCTGGAACGAGGCCCTCGCCCACACCATCTGTGAGCTTGGAGTCGACAACGAGGACGCTCAGACGCTCCAATTGCTGAAGGCACTGCCTCGCCGCCTCGAAGGAGTCGGCTTCTTGGACCTGTAGCCCCATTCTGCGAATGGCCCGTGCCAGGGGCTCCCGAACCTGGCTCCGGTCATCCACAACGAGCACCTGCCCCGACAGCGGAGTGCCCTGTGAGGAAACAGCTGCGTGGCGGGTAGGTCCAGCGCTCAAGGCATCTTCAGCGGGAAACGACATGGCGACGCACGTTCCCTCACCTACCTGACTGCGCAAGGACAGGGTGCCTCCAGCGCGCTCGGTGATGTCGCGCGCGGTGGAGAGGCCCAGCCCGGTCCCATCTTCTCGTGTGGTGAAGAAGGGCTGAAAGACCTCGTCGAGCAGGTCCGCAGAGATGCCTACACCGCAGTCTTCGACTTCGATGTTCACGAAGTCTGCCGTGTCGTAGGCACGCAGCACCAACCTTCCACCTGCGGACATGGCCCTGTCCCCGTTCACCAGCAGGTTGATCAGCACCTGCTGCAGATCGTTGGCGTCGATCTGTATGGAACGCTGGCTCCGACATTCGAGGACGAACTCCGTCGAGGTGCTCAGAAGTTTCGATAGAAAAGTGCGCTGGCCAGCCAGCCAGGACGTGACCTCGATGGACTCGTTCACCGTCACCTGGCGACCAGTGAAGACGAGCAATTTTCTCATCAGTCCGGCCGTCGCCTCGACAGCCTGTTCGATGGTCTGGAGGTCTTCGCTGCAGGGATGGTCGGCGCCCAGCTCTTCCGACACCATCTGCGCAGAGACCAAGATGCCAGACAAGACGTTGTTGACGTCGTGCGCGATGACTCCGGAGAGCCGACCCATCTGGTAGATGCGGTCTTCGTGGTACGACCGCTGCCGCTCGCGCTCGAGCTCGGCCAACACCAGCTTGCTCGCCGTCACATCTTCGATGAAACCGCAGCGCTCGACGATGTGGCCGTCTGCGCCCACCACCGGGACGACCCGGAGCCGGCCGGGAAAGGTGCTTCCGTCTTTCCGGCGGAACAGGCACTCCCCATCAAAGGCGCCCTGGTCGACCGCTTGAAGCACCTGGAAGAACTCATCCTCGCTCGCGTGGAGATCCCGGGCCGTCAGCGAACCCACCGCTTCGTCTCGTGAGTACCCGAACATCTCTTCCGACACGCGGTTCCACGCCAGGAAGGTCCCACCCTGGTTGGGGTCTGTGATGCCGAAGTGAATGGGGGCATACTCAGCGAAGCGGCGAATTCCCGCTGCCAGGTACAGCGCCGGGTCGCGGGACGCGCCATCGGTGGTGTCTCGCTCCATTGATACCTTCCACAAGACTGTGTTGAGCAGCTCGCGATGTCGTCGCTGCTTCTATCAAGAACCCGCTCGGGTGAGGAGGACATGACGGCTCAGTAGAGCACCATCACTGATGAGCAGTGGTCATCCGAGTGGGTGCGGGCGAGAGCATCACCTCCTCGGGGCCGCCGAGATCTGGTTAGTGCGTGGGCAGACGCTCTGCTGTCCGGTGCGGGATCTGAGCACCTACGTCCCAAGGGGTTCACGACCATGTCGGAGAACATCTCTGTCGTCCGAGAGCTCACAGGTGTACTCGGCACCCCTCGAGAGTGGGCCGCCGGCACCCGGCTGATCGCAGCAGGGTCCGAGCCGGGTGGGCTCACATGGATCGAGAGTGGCCGAGTTCTGGTCACGACCTTGGGGGAGGCAGTTCTCGAGATCCCTTCTCCTACGATCGTTGGTGAGGTGTCCTACCTCAGCGGAAATCGCACCATCGCTTCCGTTCACTTGCCGGACGGCGGCAGAGGACATGTCGTCTCGACAGAGGCCCTCGAAGAACTGGCGCTCACGAAGACTTCCACATTCCACCAGCTGTACGAACAGCTGACCCGGATCGCGCTCGACCGCCTGCTGTTTGGCTTCCACTCCCCTTACCTGGCGTTGATCGCTCACGATGGGTGCAAGGAGCAACTGTGCCAGCTCGTGGAGACCCATCCGTCCCTCTTCAACCATCACCCACTGGTGTCCACCGAGCACACTGCCGCGTTCCTGTACGAGCGTCTCGGACTTCAGATCGATCGACAGGTCAACTCCGGACGCAGCGGAGGAGACCTGGAGGTAGGCGGCCTTGTGTCACGCGGCCGCATCAAGGCGGTGTTCTTCCTTCGGGATCCAATGTCCGTTCAGCCACACCAAGCAGACGTCAGTGCCCTGGTGCGGATCTGCGAAGTCTACGACATTCCCATCGCGACCAACCTGTCGACCGCGCACATCATCGCGCGCACGTTGTCCTCGACTCCCCAGTCCAGAGGGTAGACAACGTCACCCTCCGGGGCGAAGCGGTCACCCATGCTGCCGACCACAGTCAATTCCAGCGGATGTCTCGAAGGTAGAGGTTCACTGCCCCACCATCGTCCGGGGCAGACACAGAGAAACAGAAGGCACCAAGCACCTCCGTATATTCAGCGCTGCCGAGATCGAGGGTGAACATCTGAGCTTCCGTCGAGAGCAACTGGTCGTCCTCTCTCACGCTGAAGCTGTCGGTGCCCATGCCAGCGAAGAAGCTGGCCTCGATGTTCTCGTGATCAGACCAGGCCTCGAAGGTGATCGATGTGGCCCCTGGGGGGACGGTCGGCGCCTGCTCATCGCCCCAGTTTCCCGAAGGAGACTGCCAGTAGACACCGACCCACTCACCGGTTCCGATCGGGTTCCAGCTCCAGGCGTGGCAGATGGGGGCGCAGAGTGTGGCCTCCGTGCAGTCCGTGCGGGTGAGCTCGTCGCTGTCTCCCATCCAGCCCGCGGCGGAGTAGTACGAGTCGACCGCGAAGGGCAGCGTCAGGATCTCGCTGTCGCCGGTCACCTCCAAGGGCATGGACGCCAGCGCGACGGTACCCGAGGCACCCTCCGCCCAGCCAACGAGTCGCCACGGACCCGGTTGCCGCGGAGCGTCGAGCTCGACTGAGAGCGCATTGTCTTCGATCAACTCACAGTATTGTGGCTCGTCGTTGTCGACAGCGTAGGAAGCCACGGCGAGCATCCAGGTTGCGCTCAGCGCTCCCCCTTCGGGATCGGACGCATCCAGCGTGGCCTCGATGCCAGCGCCAGGATCCAGGGAGACCCCTGCAGCATCGCTGGTGATCCCCTGGACCTCGGGCCCCAGATCGGCGGGTGCCGTCCCTGTCCAGGCCTTCTCCAGAGCATCGATCGATGAAGTGGGCGCCCCGTCAGACCGAAACAGAGGGAACCAGGTGTCGGTGGCGTGCTTCCCGTCTCGCCAGACGAAGGCAAAGCCGCCCAGGCCATTGCCCCGGGATCCTGGCTCGATGACGTCTGTCCACCCCCTGTAGTAGTCGCTCTTCTCGACGCCCGGCGCCTCGATGTCAGAGCCCCAGCTGGTGTCAGATGTCTCCCAGGGGCCTCTGGGCCCATACTCCGTGACCATCCATGGCCCATCCCAGCTCGCAGCCTCGAGCTGGGATGGGCAGGCTGTCGAGCGCCCCGTAGGTGTTGATCCCCCAGAGCAGCACCGCGGGGTGGTCCTTCAGCGCCTCCACGCTGGCGAGCAATGCCTCGTGTTGGGTGGCTACCGCCGCAGCGTCCGTGTAGTCGAGTTCGTCGGCAGGCGACATCCAGAGCCCCACCATCACCCGCAGATCAGCCGCGACAGCTTCGTCCAGCAGAGCCTCGGTGTCTTCGTCCACCCCCCAGATACGCAGGCTGTTTCCACCCACTGACTTCAGACGCTCGAGGTGTTGGGCGCCTCCTGCACCGCGCACGACGAAGGGTGCCCCCTGAACAAGGAGCTGCCAGCCACCATCCGTCGACTCCAGGCTGACATCAGGGC
>JAERSX010000776.1 GCA_016845285.1 Deltaproteobacteria bacterium
GAAGATCCCCTCGGTGTCGCTGGCGAACCCGGGGGCGTGCAGGCGCAGGTAGTCGGCCAGGATGAGGTCTTCCTGGCGCTTGGCGATGATGGCCGTGCGTGGGGCGGGCTGGGAACTTCCGGAGGGGCGCGCCAGGAACCCGGCCACTTCACGGAGCTCGATCCAGCGGTCGCGACCGCCCCGGATCATGAAGCGTCGGAAGCCGGGCCAGCGCACACTCACGATGACCCAGGCCCACTGCGCCTCGCTGAGCTCACGCTGGATCCGCATCTCCTGGGCGTACTCGGCCAGCAAGGTGACGCGTGTGGAGAGGCGGTCGAGGAAGCGGGGAGAGCCCAGCTGACGATGGGCCACCGCAGCGCAGAGGCCCTGGATTGCGTCGTTGCCGAAGCTGTAGCGAACGACGCCCTCGCTTGGTGCCAGCGCCTTGCGCAGCAGCGACGTGATCCGCCGCACCTCGAGGTTGGGCACGGTCACAGCCAGGTCGAAGACCCGCTCCAAGACGCGGTCGCAGTGGTCCTCGGAGATGTCGCCCTCGATGGCCCGTACGGCGCCCACCGTGGCCTCGCGTCCCACACCCACGATGACGGTGACGTGGGGCTCCCCGGCCAACAGGAGGTGCACACCCTCCAGAAAGCCCCAGCGGCGGGCCGGTGAGAGCCGGTCCAGCTCTTCGACGAAGATGAGCAGGCGACCAGGGAAGTTGCCGCGCAGGGCCTCCACCATGCCCGCAAAGCCCACGATGAGTCGCTCGACCGGGCTGCTCTCCCCCACGGCGGTGCCCGTGGTCTCGACCAGGCCTCCGTCGAGGCGGAGTCGGTTCACCTGTGCCATGGCGTCGCGGTAGCGATCGTTGCTGGAAGGGGCCACCCGGAAGAGACGGGCCACGCTGTGAACCAGCCCAGCCACGACATCGCCCTGCTTCGACCACAGCCAGGGGTTGAACCAGGCCACACGAGGAAGGAACGGGGAGATCCGTCCGTCACCGATCCCGGCATTGTCATCGGTGGCGAGCCAGGCGAGGCGGCGCAGGAAGATCTCCTTGCTGCTGCCTGGGGAGCCGTGAACGCCGACGAGCGTGGCGGTGGGCATGCGCGCGATGGTCCGCAACATGGAGCGCGCGAGGCGGTCGAGGCCTACGACATCTTCGGCTCCACCCTGCTCGAAACCGACATCGTCGAAAGACTCTGCGTCAAAAGACTCATGCTCGAACGACATGGCACGAACCTCCCAGCGTTGGCACGGGTCCCCGAGACCGCCAGCATGAGCCTACCACCGCCCTCAGTCGAAGCTGACCGAGCCCGTCTCGTCGATGGTCAGCGGGACCACACCGAAGGGAGTGTCGACGTCGGTGGACGCGCTCAGTCCGAGGTTCACCTTGTCGCCGCCGGTGATGGCGTCGTACAACCCGGTGCCCGCGTCTGCGAAGGAGACGTCGATGGGCAGGGTCAGCGTTCCGGCGGTGGCGCCGTCCACAGTTCCGAGATCTTCGACGAGGCCAGAGGCCAGATCCGAGTCTTCGAGCGCGAGCTCGTACTCGAAGTTCTCGAAGACGAGGTTCGAGCCGTGGTCATTGTCGACGCCCAGGTCGACGTCGAGGGTGGCGCCCGTCCACGTGAGATCGTCGACGCGCACGGTGTCGAAGGTGAAGGTGGGGGTGCGGAGCGCCGGAAAGTCTCCGTCGGCCGCATACGGCAGGTTGACCTGCCCGGCGGGCGTGTTGAAGCCGAAGGAGCCAGTGAGCCCGAAGTCGACGACATCTTCACCCCGAGTGGCGTCGATGAGATCGAAGAGGCTCTCGAAGGTGAAGCCCACGGGCAAGGCCACCTCGGACTGACCCACCGCGCCCAGCTCCAGACCGTCCGGGTCGTCACCCACCAGGAACTCCACCTCTTCGAAGGCCAGCGCGTAGTCGAAGCGCGCCAGGTTGATGTCGATGGGGTTGGGGTTGTCGACGGTGAACACGAAGTCGGCCTCGACCGCCTCGAAGGTGACCGAGTGCACGTCCAGGCGCTCGAAGCTGACGCTCGGCAGGAAGGGGTCGATCTCCTCGCAGCCCACCAGCGGGAGCAGGCAGAGGGCGGACACAAGCCATGGAAGACGGGGCATGCTCATCGGAAGATCCCTTCGGCCTGGACAACATGCCAGCCCGTGATGGCAGCGTCAGCTTCCGCCCAGGCGGAGTCCTGAAGCGACTGCTCGGAGTCGGCGTCTGGTGGCTCGGCGTCGTAGCTGATGGAGGTGGGCGCCTCGCCCGTCAGCGCCTCGGCGAAGGCCTCGGCCTCTCCGGTCACGACCACGATCTTGAGGTGAGCGGGATCGAGGTGGCGGGCGATGGCCGCATTGACCTCGTCGAGCTCGAGGCTGGCCACCTGCGCGGGCAGCGTGTCGATCGGATCGGGCCAGCCCATGGCATTGGCCTCGAGTGCCCAGCCGAGTCGACGCTCCGGACCGGGCGCCCACAGGGCGATTCGGCCTTCGAGATAGGTGCGGATGCGCTCGAACTCTTCGGGCTCCAAGCCGTCCTCGACGAAGTCCTCGAAGAGGCCCAGCGCCGCCTTCACCGCGAAGGGACCGTTGGCTGACGACACGGGCCGGAGCCAGATGTAGAAGGGATTCTGGAGCCGGCCGGTGCCGGTCTCTTGGGGAGGTGACCAGCCTGCCTGGCGATACATCTCGAGGTAGGCGTAGTCGCCGTAGTTGAGGCCGCGCGCGCCCCGCAAGTCCCGGTAGAGCCGCCCGTGGGACTGTCGGTGCTCGCCGAAGGCCGTGGCGGCCAGGAGCATGGCGGGCCAGTCGGGGTGGCCGCGGTGGAGGGTGGTGGGGTGTCCCATGTGGACACCCGTGGCATCGGTCCCCTTCTGGACCACCAGCAAGGTGCGCCCCTCCACGGGGGGCACGGCCCGCGGTGTCACGTCCTCGTAGAGGTCTGCGGGCCGCTCCGAGAGGCGATCGCGCAGAGCTGCGATGGCGGCTCCACCGGGTAGGGCGCCGTCGATGTCGCCATCGGCGGTCACCATGGGTCCGGCGACGCCCAGGTGGATGGCCGGTCGCACGTAGCGGACTGCCCGAAAGTGCTGCACCTCGGCCAGCTCGAGGGTCTCCACCACTCCGGCGCGGCCATCGGCGGGATGCCCGTAGGGGTGCCCTTCGAAGATCCAGGTGTCGAACACCTCGTGGCCGAGCTCTTCGTCGCGGGCCACCAGCGCCCGATCGAGACGGTCGGCGGCCTCGCCACGGAGGCGCTCGACAGCATCCTCGTCGAGGACAGGGGTCAGCAGCATGTCGCCCAGCAGGCCAGCGATCACATCGAGATCTTCGACCAGGGCGCGCGTCCGGAAGGTGACGAGCTCTCGATCGACCACGACCTCGACGTCGGTGCCCAGGGCGTACAGGACCTTCTCGACCTCGTCCGGGGAGCGCTCGCCCGCACCGCCTTCCCGCAGCGCCCGTGCCGTCAGAGAGGCGAGGCCCTCGCGGCCGATGGGGTCGTGGGCGGACCCTGCCCGTACGGCAACCTGGATCCAGGCGACCTGTCCAGAGACCCCGCGGGCGGTCAGACCAACCGGCGCCTGGGCAACGGTGAAGGCGGCTGGGCCGGGGCTGGAGGTCCAGCAAGCCGACAGGAAGAGGAGGAGGATGAGCGCGCGCTTCACGGGGTCTCCTCACCCTCGGAGGGAGCCCCCTCCACCGGGTCCACCGGGACGGGAACGAGCACCGCCACGGTCTGTTGAGCCGGCACGAGCCAGGTGCCCAGGACACGGCGAACGTCGTCGACCGTGACCGCTTCGAGCGCCCCGAGGGCCGCGTCCAGTCCACTCGGGGCACCTGTACGCAGGGTGGCCTCTCCCACAGCGAAGGCCCACGAGGAGGGGTCGCTCAGACCCAACACCAAGGAGCGCCGCAACCGGCCCCGCACGGCACCCACCCGCTCTTGCAGGTCTTCAGCCTGGGAGAGGGCGACGAGCTCGTCTTGCAGGACCGACTCCACCTGGTCTGGTGCCACGCCCTCCCGAAGCTCGATGTGCATCTCCAGGAGTCCGGGGTCGGCGCGGTCCGGGCCCCAGCTCCAGAGCTCCCAGGCGAGGGCCTCGTCGTCCACCACCCGAGTGCGAAAGGCCGCCACCTCGGAGGCGAGCAGCTCGCGCACCACGAAGAGCGCCGCCACGTCCGGATCATCGGGACTCCAGGCAGGCGCCTTCCAGCCCACCGACAGCTTGGGATTGGTGGGCCCCTCCGTCCAGCTGAGAGTGGCGCGACGCGCCCCCTCTTGCGGGGGCTCCGCAGACGGCACGAGGCGCTCCGGTGCCGCGGCCTGAGCCTGCCAGGGCCCGTGCGTGTTCTCGACGGTGGCCATGACCTCGGCGGGATCGACATCTCCTGCGATGACGAGCGTGGCGTTGTCCGGGCGGTAGTGGGTGCGGAAGAAGGTGAGCGCCGTCTCCATGCCGTCTGGCATGCCGCGGATGTCGTCTTCGAGACCGATGGGCGTGTGGCTGTAGGAGTGAGTGGTGAAGGCGGTGGCCCAGAGAACTTCGTAGAGCTGCTCGGACGGATCGGACCGTCCCTTGCGGAACTCACCGAGGACGGCTCCAGCCTCGCGACGCACGCCTTCCTCTTCGAGGGTGAGGTTGGCGAAGCGATCCGCTTCCATGGCGAGCAGCTCGGGAAGGTGCCGACTGGGCGCCTGGAGGTGGTAGCAGGTCACGTCGTCGCTGGTCCACGCGTTCTCGCTGACGGCGAGCTCGAGGAGACGCGCCTCCCGCTCGTCTGCCGAGAGGGTGGGAGTGCCGTGAAACATGAGGTGCTCGAAGAAGTGAGCGTAGCCAGTGCTTCCAGGCACCAGCTCGTGGCGAGCGCCGACGTCCATCCAGGTCTGTACGGCGACGAGCCCGGGGGTGGCGAGGGGGATCACCACCACCTCGAGCCCGTTGTCGAGGGTCTCGTGCACGGTGGCGGGGGGCATCAGACCGGCCGAGGCCAACGCCACGGAGCCAGAGCCCAGCCACAACGCCGCCGTGGTCGCGATCCCCACCAGATTCTGTCGCTGTGCGCCCATGGCATCCACGCTAACCCGCGCGCCAGCACAGCCGAGGCTCCGGATCCCCGTCTCCCCATGCTAAGCTCCCCCGTCAACGCAGGTTGTGAGCGCCACAAACCAGCTGAACCGGCTGGCGTCAAAGACACCACAGCCGAACGCACGGTCCACTCGAGTTTGGGAGCTCGCATGCAGCCAAACCTCCCCGTCAACCTGGATGCCCCCTCGCGGGAGCTCATCCGCACCCTCCGCACCCAGCCGGACTGGCACCACGGTGAGACCGAAGTGCTGCCCGAGAGCGTGCTGTGGCGCTGCTTCATCGAGCTGCGCAACCGAGGTGACGGCCGGGCAGACGACCTCTTCATGCGCTCCGTCAAGCAGCTCCACCGCCGGCGCTCCATCGGCTCCGTCGAGCTTCCCAGCGAGGACCACCACCCCGACGAGCACCGGCTCATCGACGATCCCCTGCTGGCCGAGCTGTGGAAGGCCTACAAGCGCTGCATCTGCGCCCAGCGCACCGGTCCTGCCGCCCAGCTCCTGCGGGACATCGAGGCCCAGCTCATCGAGCACTAGCCCTGGGCCATCCTCGCCCAGGAGCCTCTCTACACACGCTGGGGCACCGGTGGCCGATCCATCGTTCCTGACCTTCGACGCACTCTTGCGCGAGGCCTACCTCCGACCGGAGGTCGAAGACGAGATCCGACGGCGGTACGAGACCCGTGCCGCCATCCTGGTGAGCGACTTCACCGGGATGGTCAAGCGAACCGACGCCGAAGGCATCGTCTACGCCCTGTCCCTGGCGCGTCATGTCGATGACCTGATGGCGCCAGCCTTCGCCGCGGAGGGCGGGCAGATCATCAAGGCCGTGGCAGACACGCTCTTCGTGGTCTTTCGGGATCCTGGCGCTGCCTTGCGTGCCGCAATGGACGCCCAGGCCCGGGTCCATCGCTTCAACCATGATCGGACCGGTCGGTACGGAGACGGCACCCGTTCCGATCCCATCCATGCCTGCATGGGACTCGGCTTCGGGGACTCACTGGTCATCCCCGGGCAGAACCTCTACGGGCCGGAGGTGAACCGCGCCTTCGTCCTGGGCGAAGACGTAGCAGAGGGCGAGGAGGTGCTGGCGACCGATGCCTTCCTCGCCGCCCACGGCCCCTTGCCCGAGGGCGTGGGTAGCTTCATCGCTCCTGCGGAGCGCCGTGCCGCATCGGGCTTCTCCTTCCACGTGGTGAAGGACTACCGCTGATCGGCGCCCCGGACCCAGAGCTGCTGGAGAGGGGCCCAGGGCGTGTGACCAGCTGGTGCGTGGCATCGCCGCATCGCCCGTCAACCTAGGCGAGCCTTCTGGGTTGACGAGACCCAGAGGACCACGCTATCCACGGTGTCCTCGGAGGAATCCATGCAGCTCGACTGGACCGACATCACAGACCGCGGGCGCCGCGGCGTGGGCATCTCGGAGGCCGAGGCCTTGGCCATCGGCAACATGTGCGATGAGGCCGAGCTCACCGAGCTCTTCACCACCGCCGAGGCCGTCCGCTTCCACCACCACGGCACCCAGGTCAACACCTGCGGCATCAGCAACGCCAAGAGCGGCCGCTGCCCCGAGAAGTGCAACTTCTGCAGCCAGTCCGCACACTTCTCCACGGCCGCACCGGCCTACACGGTGAAGTCGGCGGAGACCATCATCGACGAGGCAAAGGCCGCCTTCGAGGGTGGTGTGCGCGAGTTCAGTATCGTCATGGCGGGCAAGGCCATCACCCGCGAGCCCGAGCTCCAGGTGCTGGAAGACGCCTTCAAGGGCATCCGCGCCCAGACCGGCATGCAGACCTGCGCCAGCCTCGGCCTCATGAAGCGTCCGGAGCTGGAGCGCCTGAAGGCCGCCGGCATGCAGTCCATGCACCACAACCTGGAGACGGCGCGTTCCTTCCACCCCAACATCGTCGAGTCCCACACCTACGACGAGGAGGTGGAGACCATCCGCACGGCCAAGGAGCTCGGCATGTACGTCTGCTCCGGCGGGATCTTCGGCATGGGCGAGAGCTGGGCCCACCGCGTGGAGATGGCGCTCGAGCTGCGGGAGCTCGACGTCGACAGCGTGCCCATCAACTTCCTCAACCCGCGACCAGGCACGCCCCTCGGCCACCTCCGTGAGCTGAGCCCCCTCGACTGCCTCAAGATCATCGCGCTCTACCGCCTGGTCCTCCCCACCAAGGATCTCATCGTCTGCGGCGGCCGCGAGATGAACCTGGGCGACCGGCAGGTCGACATCTTCAAGGCCGGCGCCAACGGCCTGATGCTCGGCAACTACCTGACCACCGCCGGGCAGGCGATGGCCCAGGACCACGGCCTGATGGCCGCTGAGGGCATGCAGATCCGCCCGCCGCCGCACAAGCCCCTGCCCCGCAGCGTGCCACCGGAGATCCGCACCGAGGGGACCGACGTGGGGGGCCTCGCCGGTAAGCCTGTCGACCCGCGCACCTCACCTGCCCTGGCGAAGTGAGCGCCTACGCCCGCCTGGGCGATCGCCTCGCCACCATCGAGGCCGAGGGGCGCCGGCGACAGCTGCATCCGCTGACCATGACGTCGTCCACCGAGGGCCTCCTCGACGGACGCGCGGTCACGGTCTTCTGCAGCAACGACTACCTGGGCCTCGCCCACCACCCCGAGGTGGTCGCCGCCTGGCGTGGGGCCGGCGCCGGCTCGGCCCGGCTCATCAGCGGCGACCGGCCGGCCCACCACGCCCTCGAGGACGCGCTGAGCGCCCACTTCGGACGTCCCGCCACCCTGTTCAGCTCGGGCTACCACGCCAACCTGGCGCTCCTGAGCACGGTGCTCTCCCCCGGCGATCACGTCGTCAGCGACGCCCTGAACCACGCCTCCATCATCGACGGGATCCGCCTGGCGCGGGCGACGAAGACCATCGCTGCTCACGGTGATGCAGCCCGCCACCCCGGCACCCTGGCCGTGGTGGAGGGCCTGTACTCGATGGACGGCGATCGCCCCCCCCTGGGCCCGCACGCAGCCGACTGGCTGGCCGTCGACGAGGCACACGCCGTCGGCGTGATCGGCGCCGGTGGACGTGGATCCGCAGCCGCAGCCGGCGTGATCCCCGACTTCCTCGTGGGCAC
>JAERSX010000777.1 GCA_016845285.1 Deltaproteobacteria bacterium
GAGGGAGCCCGCCGGCGAGCCAGTCGCGCTGCAGACAGAAGCCGCGCGGGGTGTAGTTCCAGGTGCAGGGGTCTTCGGAGGAGGTCACGCCGGGCAGCACCCAGGTGCGGGCCCGCAGGGCGCCGTGGGTGGTCTGGGCCACCATGCCGGAGACATCCATCTCCACGGGCTGTTGGCGGTGATCGACCACCACGAGGCGCACGTCCGCCCCCCCGAAGGCGGGGACGAAGTCGCGGGCGCGATCCAGCTCGTTGGGGAAGACGAAGGCGATGGGGCGCTGATGGCGGAGCTCGGCGTAGGCATCGAGGTTCTCGACCCGCTGACTGCTGAGCACGAGGGGGCCGGAGCCCGCTGCGGCCACGACCTCGTCGACGAGGGCGGCCAGGTGGGCGCGGTCGTCCGACCAGGTCTCGCTGTGCAGGGAGGTGCGGCTTGCCGAGCCCTCGAAGAGCAGGTGGGGCACGACCTGCGTGGACCACGCCGCGAGAGCGAGGCTGCTCAGGGGGACGAGCCGGTGCGTGTGTGCGGGGAGCAGCAGCACGAAGCCCCCGATCCCGGAGAGCAGGAGCACCTGGGCCAGCAGGTAGTACTGGGCGGACTGCTGGGGGTAGGCCACGAGGAGGACGAAGGGGGCGAGGAGCGCAAGAGGAGCGAGCAGACCTCGGCGATCGGGGCTGCGCCAGGTGGCCAGTCCCCACCCCAGGGCGCCCGCAGCCAGGGCGACCCGCTGTGGGAGAGGCCCGAGGAGCTCGGAGAACACGGGTCGATCGGCCGAGGCCGCGCTGCGGTAGCGCCAGATGGCCTCTGCGCCGGCCGAGGGCGAGATCTCGAGGACGAGGGAGGTGGACACGGTGACCAGGATGGCGAGCGCGAGGGCCAGGACGAGGCCACGCCAGGCCCTGCCGGACACGCCCAGGGTGAGCACGGCGAGGAGCGCGATGACGCCGATGTACTCGCGACAGAGGAGGGCGGCACCCAGCGCGAGGCCCGCGCCGATCCAGGCCCGGCGGTGGCCTCGGCTGCCCTCCTGGGCCGCCCAGGTGGCCAGCAGGCAGAGGGCGAAGGCGAGGCTGTCGTAGCGGGCCTGGGCGGCGGTGCTGACCATGCTGGGCAGGAGCACGGCCCCCGCGGCGGCGACGGCACCCCAGGTGCCGAGGGCGCGTCGCCACAGGCCCCACAGAGCCAGTGCTGTGATGCCGAGAGCCCCGGCGGCGAGGGCGTGACCGACCCACAGGGCACCGGCGGTCCCGCCGCTCAGCGACCACACCAGCGTGGGGTAGAGCGGGTTGCTCACGAGGTTGGGCAGGCCGCCGGCGTGGGCGGCGACCGCCGGGTCGCCCAGCCAGTGCAGGCGCTGCACGTGGGCCATGAGCCAGGCCTCGGTGGAGCCCTGGACCGTGTCGAACGGCACGCCGAGGAGCATGACACCGACGATGGCGCCGACGCTGAGCAGCACGGCCGCTCCGAAGAGCGCTCGCGCCGAGGGCAGGTCAGCGGCAGCCAGCGGGGCCTCCCGGGTGGGCGCTGATGCTCGCACTCACCGCATCAGCACGCCAGCGTCGGGAGATGGCGATCGATGTAGGAGGCGAAGCGCTCGTGGACCTGCTCGCGGCTCAGCCCGTAGTCGGCGAGGTCGTAGTGGTGGTTGCCGTGGCGGTGCTGGGCTCGTCCGGCCAGCTCGGTCTGCATGGTGGCGATGGTCGTAGGCGAGCACGGGCGACCCGCGGCCTCACAGGCGGCGACCGCGGTGCCGATGGGGTCGGCGCGTAGGTCCTCGTAGGCCACGTCCACGACGGTGTCTTGGGCCATGGCCGCACGTGCCGCCATGCCTCGCTCCACCAGCTCCGCCCACATCTCAAGGCTGGCCAGGCCCAGCCGATGTCGGTCGGTGGTGGCGCCCGACAGCCGGTACATCGTCTCCTGCAGGCTGAGGTACGAGGGGATGACCACGGCGGGGTCGCGGTGGGTCTGGAAGACCGTGGCTCCGGGCACCGCCGCCAGGAGCGAGGGCAGGAAGCCCACGAAGTTGGGCGTCTTCAGCACCAGGCGCGCGTCGGGCTGATCGCGCACGATCCAGCGGAGCAGATCGGCGTAGACGGCGAATGCCGGGGTGGCGTCCTGGGCCAGCAGCCAGTCGAGGTAGCCGGTGCATCCGGCGGGTCGCCACAGCATGGGGTTCCAGCCGCCAGCCGCGTCGAAGAGCGGCAGGCACTCCTCCGGTGTGTCCAGCTCGAAGGCGTGCTTGCGGTCGAGCTCGGGAGCCAGCCAGCGCATGAGCCGGATGTCGCGGGCCATGGCGGCCCGGCGGCGGTCGGGTCCGTCGCCGAGATGGACGGGCTCGCGGGCCTCCCAGATGGGCACGCCGCGGGTGTGCTCGGCGGTGCTCAGCAGCCGCTGGAGCAGGGTGGTGCCCGAGCGCGGCAGGCCCAGCACGAAGGTGGTTTGGGGGAGTGGCCGTACAAAGACCTCGGGGTGGCGCCTCCGGGCTTCGATGTAGCGGAGGCGGTTGGCGGCCATTCGTCCCAACACCTGCCGGGCCACGATGCGGCCGAAGAGCCCGAGTCCCGCGTCGTCTTCGTAGGACTTGCAGCCACGGGCGAGACCGTCGGGCCAGGGCTGGTGGCCCAGGCTCTCGAGGGCGGTGCGGCGCCTCGCTCGGGCCACGATGGCGGTGGGGAGCAGCGGCAGGGGGCCAAGGCCGACCACCCCCAGCGCACGCCCCAGGAGATCGATGAGGGTTCGGCCGGTCTGGAAGAACCAGGTGAGCATGGTCGCGCTTGTACCCCGGCGCCACTGGCTGCAGTGTGTGCTCCCGTTCCGGGTGTCGCTCGTACGGCTCTGGTACGCTCCGCCGATGCGCACTCGGTTGATTCCCTACGGTGCCCTGTCCATCGCGTTCCTCGCGGGCTGCGGCACCTTGAATTCGGCGCGTCCCCTCGACAAGGGCGAGCACGTCGTCGGCCTCACCGTCGGTGGTCCTCTCATCGACGTGGGCTTCGCCAAGCTGGCCTTGCCCAGTGCTGTGCTCCAGGGTCGCAGCGGTGTGGCCACCCTGGCCGGGCGTCCCGTCGATGTGGACTATGGCCTGCACCTCACGCCCATGGTCTTCGGCATGACCGGTGTACACGGAGGCGTGTCCTGGCTGGCCATGGATCAGGACGGTGGCGTGCCGGCGCTGGCCCTGACCCAGCGGCTCTTCTTCTACGACAACCATCTCGACGGCACCCTGCCGAAGGTGCAGCGGGCCTCGTACTTCATCGACCAGGTCGAGCTCACGGCGTCGTGGGACACCCCCACCGCCCTCATCTACACCGGTGTGGGCGACTACCTCGACTTCCGGGAGCCCAGCCTGCTGCTCACCCCCTTCGTGGGCAGCGACTTCCACCTGGGCAAGGGCTGGGGTCTGCAGGTGGAGCTCCGCCACTACGCCATCAACAAGAAGAACCCCCAGCGCTCGCTGGACTGGATCACCTGGGGCCCTGGCGCCCTGGGCACCACGCTGTCGGTGAGCCGCCAGCTCGGAGGTGCGAAGTGATGCTCGCGCTGCTGCTGATGGGCTGCAACACGCTCGACTGGGCGCTGCACAACAACGTGCCCTGTGCCGAGGTCACCACCGCCACCTGCGGCGACAAGCCCTACTGGGACCAGATCTGCACGCCGTGCAACGCCCGCTACGAGTGGGACCGTGACTACGACTACTTCCCGCAGACCCTCAAGGAGGACCAGACCATCCGGCACATCGACCTGGCCCGGGTCCTCGACGTGGACATCGAGCGCGACGATGGGGCCGTCCTCGACGCCTACTTCATCCCCGCCCACGGCGAACACCTCGAGAACAGCGAGGTCACCGTCCTCTACAACCACGGCAACTACGCGGGAATCGAGCACTACCTGCCGCGGATCCGCTACCTCCACGAGGCCGGCTTCAACCTCTACGTCTGGGACTACCGGGGCTACGGCAAGACCACCCCCGACATCGCGCCAGACGCCGCGACGTGGTTCGCTGATGCCCGCGCTGCCCGCGATGCCGTCGACGATGTGGCCCCCGACCCCGACAAGGTGCTGATCTACGGCAACTCCCTGGGCGGCCTCCCCGCCGTGGAGCAGGTGCTCTACCGGCCGGGCTGCGCTCTCTTCTTCGAGGCCGGCTTCACCACGCTCGAGGCGCTGGCTGGCAGCAACTCCGGTGTCTTCTTGCCGGACAGCATGCTCAGCAGCGGCAGCTACGACAACCTCGAGAAGATCGTGTCCTACACCGGCCCCTTCTTCGCCATGATCGGCTCCGAGGACGGGACCTTCCGGGAGGAGGACACCCAGGCGCTCGTGGACCGCGCAGGCTCTGCGCCAGCCGACAAGGCCATCTGGGTGCTGGACGGCGTCGACCACGGCATCACCACGGTGGGTGTACCCGAGGCGAGCTACGGCCAGTACGCCCTGCAGATGGACACCTTCCTCGACGAGCGAGAGGCCTGCCGCTGAGCGAGGATCATCCCCTCGAGCTCGACGGCGCCGAGGTCCGCGCCATGTTGCTGGCCGTCGCGGGCAAGCTCGGTCCACTCTTGGATCAGCTGCCCCAGCAGCCGGTCCGGCGCACGGAAGGCAGCCGAAAGCTGGCTCGTTCCCTGCGCGAAGAGCTCCCGCGCTCCGGTGAGCCCTTTCGGCGTCTGCTGGCGCGGCTGGTGGACCGGGTGATCCCCATCGGCCTGAACACCGCCAGCCCGGGCTACCTCGGGTTCATCCCGGGGGGCGGGCTGCCGCACGCCGCCGTGGCCGATCTGGTGAGCGGGCTGGCCAACCGCTTCACGGGGCTGTGGCTGCCGGCGCCGGGCCTGGTCCAGCTCGAGATGGATGTGATCCGGTGGCTCTGCGAGCTGGTGGGCTTCACCGACCCGTCGGCGGGCGGGGTGCTCTGCAGCGGAGGCTCTCTGGCGAACCTCGGGGCCGTGGTGGCCGCGCGGCACAGCGTCTCCGACGACGAGGGCGACTTCTCGAACGCCCGGATCTACACCTCGCGACAGGCTCATCACTCGGTGGCCAAGGCCCTGCGTGTGGCCGGATTCAGGCCAGATCAGCTCGTGGTCATCGAGGTGGATGACAGGTACCGCCTCCCGGTGGAGGCGCTGGCGGAGGCGGTGAGGGCCGACCGTGCTGCTGGCCTGCGCCCAGCCTTGGTGGTGGCCAGCGCGGGCACCACCGCGACGGGTGCTGTCGACCCCCTCGACGCGCTGGCCGATCTCTGCGCCCACGAAGACCTCTGGCTCCATGTCGACGGCGCCTATGGCGGATGCTTCGCGCTGACCGAGCGCGGCCAGACCGTGCTGCACGGCCTCGCCCGTGCAGACTCGATCACCCTCGACCCCCACAAGGGCTTCTTCTTGCCCTACGGCACCGGCGCGCTCCTCGTCCGGGATCGAGCCAGGCTGAGTGCCGCCTTCCGGGTGGAGGCGG
>JAERSX010000778.1 GCA_016845285.1 Deltaproteobacteria bacterium
GGGTGGAGACGCTCTGGTAAGCTGCCTCGCCGCTCACCACCGTCTCGGTCTTCTCCAGGGTCCGGATCCTGCGCTCGAGCGCCCGCAGGCTCAGCTGCTGGTCCGCCACCACCCGCTTCAGCCGCCCGGTGTCGTGTCGCCCCACCATGCCCAACACGACGGACAGCACGGGGAGCGCCCCCACAGCCAGCAGGATGAGCCCGAGGATCGTGCAGATGAGGCCTTCCATGGTGCTCCCGGTGCTCAGCAGGTCACGCGGGCAACCTCACCGGCTCGCGTAGATTTGCTGCGGGAGGCGTGACAACCCTGGGTGAGTCGTGTGTGGACCTCGTGTGAAAGGAAGCCCAGCTCGCCTCAATGGGTCATGATGGCGACATGTGGCAACTCCTCCTGTCCATTCCGGCCGCCCTCGCCGCACCCGATGCCGCTGTGCTGAGTGCAGCCTGGACCGCCGTGTCCCAAGAACATGCCGCCAACGGGCGAGTGCCCGTGAGCCTGAAGCTCGACGACTTCGAGCAGCTCGCGAAGGGTGAGGTGGTCCGCAGGCTCCTGCCAGGAGAGGGTGTGCTCGCTGCCCAGGGCGCCATCTACAGTCCCCACTCTCCGTCACGGATCTGGGTCACCATCCAGGATCCAGAGCACCTCAACCTCGCCCGAGAGGACCTGCCGCTACAGCGACTTCCGGGCAGCACGGCGGCTCGCCGTCTGAACTACCAGATGGTCAAGACCCCATGGCCCCTGGCCGATCGCCAGCAGGTCTTCACGGTGGAGGCGAACGCCGGGCTGTATGCCAGCTCGGAGAAGCGGGTCTGGGAGCGGTCCGTCGCCCTCGCCGATCGCGCCCTGGCTGCCGATGCCGATCCCGATGCCGTCTGGTTGGAGCACCTGGCGGGTGGCTTTGTCGTGGTGTCGGTGCCGGAGGGTGGAAGCCTGACGGTGCTCCGCATCGAAGCCGACCCTGGCGGGCGTGTGCCGGCAGACATCGTGAGCCGGCTGAGCTCGGTCACGCTCGGTCGTTCGCTCAAGCGTCTCCGCACCTACGCGGAGAGTGCAGCCGCTCACTACGACGCGGGGCATGACACGGTGCTGTACCCAGACGGGCAGCCGATGGTGCCTGGCACGTTCTGAGGCCGACCTGTTCGGTGTGCCGTCGTGAACCAGTCAGGCAACCCGAGCCGAGTGGCGGGGTCTCATCATGGGCGCTGATGACCACCTGATGTCAACTCTCGGCTAGCTATTGACATGGCAATAGCTGCGTGGTCCGATAGACTGGTACTTGGGTGAAGCTCACTCACCTTGCCACTCCCCTGGGGGAGATACTTTGCGCCAACATCAAGGGATTCACATCCGCAACGGTACAGGCCGACTCGTTCGTTTCCATGCCCATTTCGCCGTCGATGGCCACAGCCAGACCCGGTCGAGCGGGCCCTTCTACGATGGGGCATCGAGAGGCTTGACCGTGCCCTCGAGCGCCACGGATCTGGTGGTTCAGTGTGAGGTTCGTCTCGATGACGGAGACTGGACCACCCTCTTTCGCGAGTGTCATGTGCCCCACAGCTCCTTCGAGCGAACCGTGATGACCCAGCAACGTGCTCGGGTCGCCGGTGTCCAACTCGGCGGGCTCAACTGAGCTGGGGCTGGTGACGTGGGCGCCGGCGTGGCATCGTCCGGCGCCTAGGAGTCCCCATGAAGTCCTTGCATCGGCCCGATCTCTTCGGGTGGTCTGCTTTCGACGAAGCCCGCAACGTCGACTTCAACGGCGTGTGCTGGGTCAGGTCGGAAGGCAACATCCTCGTCGACCCCATGCCGCTGAGCAGCCACGATCGGGCCCATCTCGAGGCCCTCGGAGGGGCTGCTCTGGTGGTGATCACCAACTCCGACCACGCGCGGGCGGCCAGCGAGATCGCGTCTTGGACGGGCGCCACAGTCGCTGGACCCGCCGCCGAGCGTGACGCACTGGACGGGATCTGCACCTCGTGGCTGGCTGACGGCGACGTGCCGGTGTCCGGTCTCCGGGTGTTGGCCCTCGAGGGCTCGAAGACCCCGGGTGAGTTGGCCCTTCAGATCGAGGGGACCACTCTGGTGACAGGCGATCTCGTGCGGGCCCACCGTGGCGGATCGCTCATGATGCTGCCGGACGCAAAGCTGCGTGACCGGTCGGCTGCCTGTCGCTCTGTGCGTCGGCTCGCCGCCCTCGGCGAGGTGGAAGCGGTGTTGGTGGGGGATGGCTGGCCGGTCTTCCGTGGCGGACGGAGGCTCTTGGAAGAGCTCGCCTCTTCCCTGGACTGAGTGAGGCCGCCGCTCCGGCCATGAGCGGACGGCGTCGTATGCTGCATACCAACAAGAGGACTGGTGATGGACTTCCTGCTGACCGCGCTGTACTACCCGTTCATCGAGCCCTTCAACTCTGTGCTCATCGTATTGGTGGCGGTGTTCGTAGGAATGGCCGTGCGGGACTTCCTGCAGAAGCAGAATGCCATCAAGCGAAACTTCCCTCTGGCAGCCCTGGGCCGGTACATCATCAGCTCGCTCGGCCCCCCCCTTCGGCAGTACCTCTTCGCCAACGATCAGGAAGAGCGCCCCGTCCCTCGCTACATCCGGAACTGGATCTACGCCTCTTCCGAGAACAAGGACGCGACCGTTCCCTTCGGCACCCAGCTCGACATCCACAAGCCGGGCACGGTGCTCATGAGGCACAGCTTCAACCCCACCGAGAAGGTGCCGGACCCGGAGCGGGTGCTGGTGGGTCCGGACACCCCCAACCCCTACGAAGCGGCGCTGTTCAACATCTCGGCCATGAGCTTCGGAAGCCTCGGCCAGAACGCCATCCTCTCGCTGTCATCGGGGGCCGGAAAAGGCGGCTTCTACCACAACAGTGGTGAGGGTGGGGTCTCGCCCTACCACCTCAAGGGTGGGGCTGATCTGGTGTGGCAGCTCGGCACGGCGAAGTTCGGTGCCCGCAAGCCCGATGGCAGCTTCGACCCAGATGCGTTCCGGGAGAAGGCCTCGCACGCCAACGTCAAGATGATCGAGATCAAGCTCAGTCAGGGTGCCAAGCCCGGCAAGGGCGGCATCCTGCCCAAGGAGAAGATCACCCCCGAGATTGCCCGGATCCGTCTCGTGGAGGCAGGGAAGGACGTGATCAGCCCACCCAAGCATCGGGAGTGGGACGACGCCGAGGGGCTCTGCAAATTCATCGGCGAGGTGCGTGAGCTTGCTCAGAAGCCCGTGGGCATCAAGTTCTGCCTTGGCGACCCTCGCTACCTGGACGAGCTGTGTCAGGCGATCCAGCGCACGGGCATCGCCCCCGACTACATCGCGGTGGACGGCGCCGAGGGCGGCACGGGCGCAGCGCCCCTCGCCCACAGCAACCTCCTCGGCTACCCCATGCTCGACGCGCTCATGATGACCGAGAACAAGCTCTACGAGTACGGGCTGCGAGAGCGGGTCAAGCTGTGTGCCTCAGGCAAGGTCTGGACCGGGGGCTCCCTGGCTGTCGCCCTGGCCTGTGGCGCTGACTTCGCCGCGTCGGCCCGCGGCTTCATGCTGAGCATCGGCTGCATCCAGGCACTGCACTGCAACACCAACTTCTGCCCCAGCGGTGTGGCCACCCAGAACAAGTGGCTGCAGCGGGGGCTGGTGCCCGAGGTCCACGCAGACCGTGTGGCGAACTACCACAAGGCCGTCATCAAGGAGTTCAAGGCCATCCTGGGGAGCTGTGGGTACACACAGCCCTCCCAGCTCGCCCGTCGCGATGTCATGCGGGTCTTCAACTGGCACGACATCCGGTCCATGCACGACCTCATGCCCTACAGCAAGCGCATGGAAGAGCTGGACGGAGCAGGGCCCGTGGCCTGAGGCCCCGTGGCCTGAGGAGCCTTAGGGGCGCTCGCTCAGGGTCGTGTCGAAGCTGAAGCGCATCTCCGGGTACAGCGTGGAGATCACGATGCTCGGATCTGGTACCCCGTAGTCGCTCCACTTCAGCTCGTGGTTGCCCGAGAGGCGGAGCTTGCCCTCGGGGGTCCAGTTGTAGCTGCTGGTGATGTCGACCTCGCGCGCCGTGGAGCGCACCGTCATGGTGCCCTTGAGCACGAGCGAGCCGGAGCCGGTCCGAGAGCGCAGGCCCTCGACATCGCCCGTCACGTCTCGGATGAGGAACTCGACCGTGGGGAAGCGCTCGACCTCCAAGCAGTAGTTGTGCATCCGACTGTCACGCACGTTCAGGTTCGTGGTGATGGAGTTGGCCTGGAACACGTACTTGCCCGACACCGGCTTGGCGTCGTCGATGGTGACCTCGCCGCTGAAAGCTTTTGCGCTCCCGGTGATGCCGTGAAGGCTGGCGGTCATGTCGAAGTCGACCTTACCGGCGGTGTCGTCGCCGACGAAGCGAGCGGCGTGGGCGGGAGCTGCAATGATCCAAGTGAGCAGCGAAGCGGACAGTAGGGACATCCATGCCTCCAGGGTGTGGAAGGATACCCGAGCTTGCGTGGGTCAGGTCCAGCTGCCGGACCCACGAGACCAACCAGGAGCAGGCCACCGGTGAGCGCGACCCGTGGACGAGGTCTGGTCTTCCCTGCCGCGTTGCTGGCCGCGGTGTTGGGCGGAGCTGGCGCTGTCGCTGCCGAGGTGGTGTTCACTCGGAAGCTGGCGCTGTTGTTTGGTGTCACCGCGCCGGCTGCGGCCACGGTGGTGGCTGTCTACATGGCAGGCATGGCGCTGGGCGCCGGTCTCGGTGGGCGTCTCGCCGATCGCCTCGGGCGGCGCGTGGTGCCCCTCTACCTGGGCCTGGAGCTGCTGGGTGCGGCCTGGGCTGCGGCATTCCCGACCTTCTTCGCGATGGCCGACGAGGCCACCATCTCGCTGCCCGCCGGGGTGAGCCTGCTGGTCTTCGGCGCCCTCACCGCAGTGCTCGTCGGGCCCGCCGCTGTGGCGTCAGGGGCGACCTTCCCTGCGCTCACGCGCCTCGTTGGTCGAGAGCTACGGGTGCGGCAGCTGTATGCCGCCAACGCTGGCGGCGCGGCGCTGGGTGGGTTGGTGGC